>NZ_CAKJTO010000089.1:0-2505 GCF_917627405.1 Protofrankia sp. Cj5 | reverse complement strand
TATGTCCGTGGCGGACGTCTCCGGCAAGGCCATCGCCAACCTCGAGGTCGAGTCACTCAAGCACGTCAAGCCCGTGTTCCACGGTGACACGATCTACGGCGAGTCCGAGGTGCTCGACAAGATCGAATCGAAGAGCAAGGACGACCGGGGCATCGTGCAGGTCGAGACCCGCGGCTACAACCAGGACGGCACCCTGGTCTGCATCTACCGCCGCAAGGTGATGGTGCCCAAACGCTCCTACGGCGAGGCCCGCGGCGGCGAGCAGCCCGGCCGTCCCGTGCCCAGCGGCACCTGATCTTGTCGTTCGGAGCGACCGGCAATAGGGGACGCGGCGTCGCGGGGCTGGGGCACGTACCTCGCGTCATCGCTCCCCGTCCATCGCTTCGCGAGGCACGGGTACCCTGGCTCGCCGGTCGTCACCCAACACCTCCAGTGACTCCCTCCACCGCCTCGCGGTGCACGCACCCCAGCCCCGCTCCTTGATCCACACCCCTATTGCCGGGCGCTCTAAGAACAGGTTTACGTAGGGATTGGAGAGACCGAGAGCGACTACTGAGCCTGTGACCGCACGCAGGCGGCTGGGTGCTGGGAACTGTTCAGGTACCAGGCCCGTCGACCTCCGGTTCGGTGGGATGCTTCCAGACACCTGGGCTGAGCAGTCTGGTGTTCTCGATCGGCGGTAGGCCGTCGTCACCGGCACGGAGTCGGCTGTAGAGAGAGCGCATCGCGGCGCGGTCGGGAAGATGCGCTCCGCCTGCCGCACGTTCCAGAACAGTCAGCGTGTTTACCAGCCTCAATCCGCCTACAGGTCTCCCCTGCATCCGTAGCCGTTCTAGCCGCCTCCGTTCGGCGGTGGCGATCGCGGCGCCCGCGCCGTCGTCGATGAGCACGGTGACCATCGCCCCGGTTTCGGCCGCGACGACGGCATGCGCGATGACCATCGTCTCGCCCAGATCCCTGCTCTCCTTCATGCGCTCGTGCATGGGAAGCCGGCTGATCCGAGAAACAACAACCGCGAGCTCCGGGGTGACGTCGTCGGGGAGTATCTCGATCCAGATCGGCGTCAGCTTGTTCCAGACCGCCTCGGCCGCGCGGAACCGGAGGTCGGAACGAGCCTTGCGGAGCACTTCGGCAGCGACGCTCTCCGGGGTGCTGAGCGGGCCGAGAACACTGATGAGTAGCCGCTCTTTGTTGACGGCGAGAAAGTTGAGGGCGGGTCCGGCGTCAATGACCGGCCGTGCGGTCACCGTGTGGAGGCCGGGGAAGACTCACCAGCCGCATCGTCGAGACCGTTCAGATCGATGTCGACGTCCGGCAGGTCGGCGCTGTCAGTCCACGCCTGAGGCGGCTCCCCGGCTTCGATACCTGCCTCGCGTAGCTCTGCGGCCACAGTCACGACGTCAACACCACGGAGCGTGGCCAGAGCCTGCGCGGAGACAACGTGTTCCAGATAGCCGTCGATCGCACGGGCAAGGAGCCGCTGCGGAGCCCGGCGCCGGTCGGACTCGGCCTGCAGGACGCGGTACTGGTCGATCCAGCCGAACCGCGTCGCCAGCCACGGCGTGGCGACAGCTCGCCACGCCGCTTTCACGGCTTCCGTGATGTATCCAGCCTGCTCCAAGGCGATCGCGGCGATCGGCGGGGATACCAGGAACCGTTGCGTCACCTGCGAAAGCAACGCAAGGTCCATGTCTTCAGGGCCACAGTCGCCAAGGAACCCGCGCAGCCCCTCCGTCGGTATGAGCAGGTGTCGGGCGAAGGCATCCGCTCGTACCTCCTCCGGCCGACGCTCGCTCCATGTTCCTTCCGCCACGTATGACCAGTCCTCGAACAGGACATGCGCCAGTTCGTGGGCAAGAGTGCTGCGCTGCCGCATGGGTCGGCCGGTACGCGCCACGCCGATGAACACCGCGTTCCGGAGCGGATCGCGCACCGTGAGCCCGTGCTCGTCCGGGCCTGCGTCGAGCACGGCCACGTCGATCCCGGTGGTCTGCTCAACGAGTGACACGAGATCACCCAAGGCCTGTACCCCCAGGCGGTGGTCGCGACGGAACCGCGCCGCCGCGATCCTCCCGTCCGACTCGGCGCTCACTGGTACACCGTCCTCATGCCGGAACTCACGCCACCACTGGGAACGGCGGGATGCCCTGGTCATCCAGATAGGCGTCCAGATCCAGGTAGTGCAACAGCTCCCGGCGCATCGCGGCCATCTCGGCGTCGTTCGTGGCGCGAGCCGCATACTGGGCACGCTCAGCCACCGATCCGACACCAGTCAGTTCCGCCACTGAGTGGCCGGTTGCGCTCGCGATTGCGATGATCTCCGTCATCTTGGCTGCCCGATCACCAGCAACGATCCGGGACAGCGTCGGCTGCGAGATGCCCGTGACCTGAGCCAAGGCCCGTTGGGTCAGCTGGGCGGCACTCATGGCGTGCCTGATCCGTTCGCCCACACCGATCGAGTCCATACCACCACCCTCTTGAATCAAATCAAGAATACTCGATTCA
>NZ_CAKJTO010000088.1:4822-21118 GCF_917627405.1 Protofrankia sp. Cj5 | reverse complement strand
CCGGCTCGCCGCCGTAGGCCGCGACATCGAAGCGCAGGTACTCGCCCGAGCCGTGCGCTGGCACGCTGAGCACCGCATCCTGCTCAACGGCGGCCGAACCGTCGTCTTCGCGGCCTGACCGCCCCTGCCTGCCGGCTCCGTCCAGCGGCAACCGGAATCCACGGCGCCCGCGGGAACGGAGGGCCAGCCAGCGCCGTACCACCTCCGCCAACACGCCACGCGGCCGGAGCAGTCCGCTGCCTCCCGCGGCCCGGACAGTGAGGAGCTGGGCACGGGCGCTCGCTGCCGGGCCGGAGAACAGAAAGATCCACAACGGAGATCAGCTGAGAGCGGCGAACGCGCCAGCGCCAGTCACATCCACAAGATCCTTAATTAGATATCAACGATACCTTGACGCGAACCTCCCAGCCAGGCAGTGTGACCCACGCGATATTCATCAATCTATTTACACCAGTTGGCATGCGGTGCCCAACGGCCAATCAGCCGCCGGGCACCGCGAGAGAGATCAAGGCTGATGCGAGTGACGGTAGACCCGGGTCGATGCCGGGGACACGCTCCGCGTGTCCCCCGACGCTTCGGCCCTATCCGGCTTAGAGCGCCCGGCAATAGGGGACGCGGCGTCACGGGGCTGGGGCACGCACCTCGCGTCGTTGTCGTCAGTCGCCACCCAACACCAGGGTGGCTCCCTCCTCCGCCTCGCGCCGCACGCACCCCAGCCCCGCTCCTTGATCCACACCCCTGTTGCCGGGCGCTCCTACCGGTCACGTCTCGACACGCGGAGCCCGCCAGCAGAGCAGGAGCCCGGATTGGCCCGGCCAGCCGTGGAGAACCGTCCCAAGCAGGCCACCGACCTGGCGGGCTGATCGCCTTGCTGGAAAACCATGAACCTGGAGATCAGGAACGGACATGACTGCCGAGGCCATCATCCCGCCGCTTTTCTGTGCGGCCCACCTGCTGGGCTCGTGGGACGAGCGCCATCCCCAACAGGCGTTCGGCGAGCTGGCCGGGCAGGATACGCCGAGCCGCCCGGACGGCACCCTCGTCATCGCCCGCCGCGAGGAGATGACGGAGTTCCTCCGTCACCCGGCGGTGCGCGCCACCGATGGGACGCACTACAACATGGGCGCCCAGCGCCCACTGATCCCGTTGGACCTCGACGGCGACGCGCACCGCACCTACCGCAAACTGCTGGATCCGTTGTTCGCTCCAAAACAGGTCGCGCGGCTGGAGGCGACCATACGAGCACGAACAAACGCCCTGATCGACATGTTCGTGGACACGGGTGAGGCCGAGCTGCTGACGAGCCTGTGCGCGCCGCTGCCCACGCATATCTTCATCGACCTCCTCGGTCTCCCCACCGACGACCTTCCGATCTTCCTGGACTTCAAGGAAGCGGTCGTCCGGCCACAGGGCAGCACCGCGGAGGAACAGCAGGCGCACATGCGCGCGGCGGGCGAACGCATGTACGACTACCTCACGCGCGTCCTCGCCGAGCACCGCGCCGAGCCCCCACGGGACGACCTGATCGGCGCCTTCCTGACGGCCAGCGTGGACGGCGCGCGACTGTCCGACCAGGAAATCATCGATATCTGCTATCTACTTGTGATCGCAGGCCTGGACACGGTCACCTGCTCACTGTCGTGCATGCTCGCCTGGTTCGCTGAGCACCCTGCCGAACGCCACCGGGTGCTGACAGACCCGATGCTGCTCGGCAAGGCGATCGAGGAACTGATGCGCTTCGAGTCACCGGTACCGCTCGGGCATCGGTGGGTGACCGAGGACATCGAGGTCCACGGCCGCCGGTTCCCGGCCGGCTCCAAGGTCGAGGTGGTCTGGGCGGCGGCGAACCTCGACCCGGCCGCGTTCCCCGACCCGATGACCGTCGAGTTCGAACGCCCGCACAACGCGCACGTCGGTTTCGCGGCCGGCCCGCATCGCTGCCTCGGCTCCAATCTCGCCCGCCTCGAGCTGCGCGTCGCGCTCGAGGAGTTCCACCGGCGCATTCCCGAATACACGATCGCTCCTGGAAAGGAAGTGCTGTACACGAACTACGGTGTACGCGCCGCGATTCATTTACCGATCACCTTCCCGGTCGCCTGAACGGCCCCGGCACCCGTTCAGCGCTCCTTCTCATACGAGCAGGCCCGGCGGCTACGAGCAGGCCCGGCGGCGCCGCGCCCTTGGCGCCGGGCGCTCTCAAGCAGCGGTTTTTTCATCTCTGTCCGCGGTGCGATATCGGATCCGCCTGTCATCTGGAGGAAGATGTGACACTCGACGTAGTACCCGAGGGCCGGCTGTACATCGATGGGGAGTTCCGCGAGGCGATCGCCGGCGGGCGCTTCGACGTCCTGAGCCCGAGCGACGAGTCGGTCGTCGGCACGGCGGCCGACGGGCAGGCCGAAGATGTCGCCGCCGCGGTCACCGCGGCCCGACGGGCCGCGGACGAGACCCTGTGGGCCACCGACCATGCGTTCCGCGAGCGGGTCCTGCGCCAGTTGCAGGATGCGCTACGCAAGGAAGCGGCCGTTGCCAAACAGATCCAGATCGCCGAAGCCGGCACCCCGACGTCCAACATCGGCGCCCACATCGACGTGATGACCGATGACATGTCGTACTTCAACGATCTCATCGGGCGCTTCCCGTGGGAACGCGACTTCGGCGTGCACCAGGGCGTTGGCCTGCCGAGCAACCGTCTTGTCCGGTACGAGCCGTATGGCGTGGTCGGGGCGATCACACCGTGGAACGCGCCGTTCATGACCGACATCTGGAAGATCCAACACGCGCTGGCCACCGGCAACACCATCGTGCTCAAGACCGCTCCGGACACACCGCTGACAGGGGCCTTCATCGCGAAGATCGCACACGAGCACACCGACCTGCCGCCGGGCGTGCTGAACGTGATCAGCTCGCACGACAAAGCCGTGGCAGGAGAGGCACTGACCGGCGACCCGCGGGTGGACATGTACCACTTCACCGGATCACCAGCCGTCGGCCAGCGCATCTACGAACGTGCGGCGGTCGGCATCCGCAAGGTCTGCCTGGAGCTCGGCGGAAAGTCCGCGAACATCATCCTCGACGACGCCGATCTGGCCGTCGCGCTGCCGATGACAGTCGGGATGTGCATGGCCAACAGCGGGCAGGGGTGTGCGCTCGCGACCCGGCTGGTCGTACACGCCTCCCGGTACGACGAGGTGCTGGAGGCAGTGACCACCGCCATCGGAGCGCTGCCGTGGGGCGACCCGACCGACCCGGCGAACATTGTCGGGCCGATCATCAACGGTGCGCAGCTGGCGCGGATCGAGGGGCTCGTGGAACGGGCCCGGGCCGCGGGCGCGCGGGTGCCGGTCGGCGGGCGTCGCGGCGCTTCACCGACCGGCGGCAGGGGCTTCTGGTACGAGCCGACCGTCGTCGCTGACGTGCACGAGGACGCTGAGATCGCCCAGTACGAGGTGTTCGGGCCGGTCCTGACCGTGGTGCGGTACGACGGCGACGACGATGAGGCGGTCCGGGTCGCCAACAACTCCCGCTACGGGCTCTCGTCGTACATCCAGACGCAGGACCCGGAGCGTGCCCTGCGTCTCGCGAAGCGCATGAAGGCCGGGACCGTCAACATCGGACCATCGTTCTACCTGTCACCGGACACACCGTTTGGCGGATACGGCATCAGCGGTGTCGGGCGCGAGCACGGCGAGGACGGCTTCCGCGAATATCTGCAGGCCAAGACCATCGCGACCCCAGGGACGCCGATGTGAAACGAGCACCGGCTTCGCGATGCGGCCGGGCCAGCCGTCCCCGGCGGGGATAATTTTCCCGGTCAGCCGGGCATGTGCATCAAAATGATCATTTCATGTTGATGCACATGCCCGGCAACAGAAAGCGCGGCGTCGCGGGGCTGGGGCACGCACCTATTTAGAGCGCCCGGCCCCGCTGGCTCGCCGACGCCGCCATCACCGCCATAACCACCCCTCCCGACCAGCCAGGCACCATGTCAGGACACGGCGTCGGCGGCCACCACTACGGTTGTTAATCTCCGTGTATCGCCAGGCGTACTGTGTCGAGAACGGTCGCGGTGAGTGGCCAGATCAAGGACGGAGTGACAGGAGCAGGCGCTGTGTCCGATACGGGGGGTCCGATCGGGAGTCCAGTCGAGGTTCCGGACAGGGAGCCGGCCCGCGCGGCGCGGCGCGGCGAATCGGCCCGGGACCCCGTTGAGGCTCCGGACGGAGAGCCGGCACCGCCGTTGGACTTCTTCGTGTCGTACACCCGTGCCGACCAGGGCTGGGCCGAATGGGTGGGCTGGCAGTTGGAGAAGGCCAGCTATCGGGTGCTGCTCCAGGCCTGGGACTTCGTGCCCGGGACGAACTGGGCGGTCCAGATGCAGCACGGCGTTGCCAACACGCGGCGGACCATCGCTCTGCTCTCCCACGCCTACCTGAAATCCGTATACGGGCAGACGGAATGGCAGGCCGCCCAAGCCGCCGACCCGCTCGGCTTCGAGCGCAAGCTCCTGCCGATCCGGCTGGAGGAGTGCCCCCGCCCGGGGCTGCTCAACACGATCGTCAGCATCGAGCTGTTCCGACACAGCACCGATGAGGATGCCGCCCGTCAACACCTACTCGACGAGATCAGTCACGCGCTGAACGGACGGGCGAAACCCGCGGCAACGCCACGCTTCCCCGGCGGCCGGCCGGCGCCAGCCTTCCCTCCCACGTCCACGGTAAGCAGGCACGACGACCCTGCGGTCGAGCGCGATCCCGCCGCCGGTCTCCCCACCACGTCCGTGGCAAGCACGCCGGTCCCGCCTACCCGTGAGGAACCCACCACCCGGACGCGAGGGGCCGTCTCCAGCCGGACCCTCGGCCGGCCGCTCGTCCTCCTTGCCGGCACGGTTGTGCTGGTGCTCGTCGCCATCGCCGTCGCCGGTATCGTCCTCGCCGCCAGTACCGCTCGGAACGGGACTCCGCACGCGACCAACGGCTGTGACGGCACAGGTGCGGCCGTGCGGGTGGTCCGGGCGCAGGATGATGAGTGCATCGGTTACAGCGATAACGCAAGCCAGCTCTTCGGCGCGGACCCGCATCTCCAGGCCGCGGAACGGGCGGTCTTCCGGGCGAACCAGTGCGCTGACATGCTGCGGGGGAATTTCCCGCTCCGGCCGTTCGTCAGCGTGGTCTACCTGGCCGCTCTCACACCGGACCCGCAACGCCTCGATTTCCTCGATTTAGACTCCCGGCCGCGCACCGACGAACTGGCTGGCATCCTGCTGCAACAGATACGGCAGAATGGTGATTTCACGGACACATCGTGCTCGCCGACCGCAAGCGGGCGCGAACCGATCCTACGGGTGATCATCGCCAACGGCGGTAGGAACATGCGGCAGGTAAAGACTGTCACAAGCAACATCATCGACCTGGCCCGCAAGGACCCACAGCAGGTCAGCGCCGTGATCGGTATGGACCGCAGCACCGACGAGACCGCACAGGCGATCGCCGAGTTCGGCAACGCGGGCCTTCCCGTAGTGGCCCCGACACTCTCCGGTGACGGCCTTGAGCAGACGTCCCCACTGTATTTTCAGATGGTGCCACCGAACGCGCAGGAGGCCCAAATGATCGCCGCCTACGCCGCATACATGAAGAAGACCAGGGTCAGTGTCTACTACCCACAGAGCGCCGCCAAAGGCGATGATCTGTATATTCGAACTCTCGTCGCAGATCTACACGAAGAACTCGACAAAAAAAAGATCGACTTCGAGGATGCCGGCTGGGAAGGCCCGACGTTCCAGAAGCAACCCGACGCTCCGACGGCCTGCACGGGCACAGTCAATGAAATGATCTTCTTTGCTGGCCGGGCCGGGGACTTCGGTGATTTCCTGCGCGCCATGCGGACGAACTGCCCGGCAGGCCCGCAACTGGTGCCGATCGTGGCGGATGACGCTGTCCACCGGTACGTCGTGCAGTCCCCGGCCGCGGACAACGCACCAACAGGGACAATCATCTCCTTCGTCTCCGAGAATGCTCTCATCGAGCTCACCCAGCAGAAGTGCTTTCAGGGTGTGCTGGACAAGACCAGCGCCAGCAACCAGGCGCAGCTGGACCTGTGCGGCCCCAAGGGCCTGGCGGTGCTCTACCCGGAACACCTGCAGCAGCCGCGGGAGCTGTGGCCCGGCGAGTGGGCGGTCTTCGGCTACGACACCGCCGGGATCATCGTGCTCGCGGCGCGGACCGTGTCCTCTGACCAGCGCCAGCCGACCGCGACGTCAATCGCCCAGGAGCTACAGCGCACGCGGTACAACGGCGCGACCGGCATCACGGACTTCACCACGTCGCGCGTGGCCACGAGCAAAAAGGAAGTGATTCTCACCATCGAGCTGGGCACGGGTGCGCTCCCCACCTGCGTCTACGCCATGGAGAACGGTTCCCCACGGGAAGACTGCCGCTCCTGACCCCGTCCGGGCCCGAAGCAGCGAGCCTTGATTTCCGGAGTTGCTCTATTTCACATGACTTCATACGGCGTTGGACAGCGCGCGGCCGGCGAGCCGCGCCAGATCGATCGGCCTACGCCAGATCGATGAGGTGCGCGGGCAGCGGCGGGCTGCCCCACGGAGCGCCCCGAGCGGGAAACCGTCCGGGTGAGCGCCTTCGTTCTCAGTTTCCGGCGACGGCCAACGTGGCGAGGCGGGTGATGGCCTCGTCAAGCACGCCGTCACGCTTGCAGAAGGCGAAACGGATCAGGTGCCGGCCGGCGTCGATGTCATCGTAGAAAACCTGCGTGGGTACGGCCACCACGCCGCAGCGAAACGGCAGCGACTGGCAGAACTCCATCCCGTCCGCAGCACCGAGCGGCCGGATGTCAGCGGTGACGAAGTACGTTCCCCACGGCCGCAGCGGGTCGAACCCCGCCTGCGCCAACCCGGCGCACAGCCGGTCCCGCTTGTCCCCGAGCTGCCCGCGCAAACCGTCGTAATAAGCGTCAGGCAACCCGAGCGCCAGCGCGACGGCCGGCTGAAACGGACCCGCGTTGACGAACGTGAGGAACTGCTTGACCCGCAGCACCGCCGAGATCAGAGGTACCGGGCCACAGACCCAGCCGACCTTCCAGCCGGTGCAGGAAAAGGTCTTCCCAGCCGAGGAGATCTGCAGGGTACGCTCGCGCATCCCGGGCAGGCCCGCCAGCGGGAGGTGCTCGCCGTCAAAGACCAGGTGTTCGTACACCTCATCGCAGACCGCGACCACGTTGTGCTCCGCACACAGCGAGGCGATCAGTCCGAGCTCGTCGCGGTCGAAGACCTTGCCGGTCGGGTTGTGCGGCGAGTTGAGTAGCAGCAGCCGGGTACGCGGACCAAAAGCCAGCCGCAGTTCGTCCGGGTCGAAGCCGTATCCGCCGCGGTGGGGCCGCAGCGTCACGGGCCGCCGGACAGCGCCAGCGAGAGCGATCGAGGCAGCGTACGAGTCGTAGTACGGCTCAAAGCACACGACTTCGTCGCCAGCCTCACACAGCGCCAGGATGGACGCGGTGATCGCCTCGGTCGCGCCAGCGGTGACCAGCACCTCGCCGTCCGGGTCATAGGCCAGCCGCCAGAAGCGACGCTGGTGGCCCGCGATGGCTGCCCGCAGCTCGGGTATTCCCGGCCCCGGCGGGTACTGGTTGCGTCCGCCGCGCAGGGCCTCCACAGCGGCGTCAAGCATCTCGACCGGACCGTCGGTATCCGGAAACCCCTGGCCGAGGTTGATTGCGCCGGTGCGCACGGCGAGGGCGGACATCTCGGCGAAAACAGTCGTGCCGAACGGCCGCATACGCCGCACCAGCGGATCATCGTCCAGGCTCATGGCTGAGGTTTCGCTGGCTGAGGTTCCGCGATGGCCGTCCTCAGGAAAATCGCGGACCACAACGGTCGTCATGCATGCATGATGCACGCCCAGGGATCGGCTGACCAACCCGCCGAACATCCGCACCGTGCCATAACCAGCGCGTCGAGATGCTCCTCGCGGGTCCCGGCCACGGCCTGACGCCGCACTCGGCAACAGAAAAGTGGATCAATGAGCGGGGGTTGATGTGCATGCCCCAGCCCCGCGATACCGCTCCCTTGTTGCCGAGCGCTTATTGCCGAGCGCTCTCAAGCGCGGGTACGGACTGGTAGCGCTCGGGACGGCCGATACGGACATCGACCCCCGGGGAGTAGTGCACCAGGGGCTCGTCCCGCGGCTGGGGGAGGCCAGCCGCGGCAACCAGCCTGTCCTCAATGGCCACAGCCTGGGCCCGGTACAGGGGCCATGGTTCGTGCCACGCCCGTGCGAAGCGGCGCCGAGTACCGGCCGCGCTGAACAACATCCACCGGGCGGTTAGGAAGTGATCCCGTTCGTCGAGGTGACCGGGAGCGACCGGCTCACCGATCCGGATCTTCACGCGGCTGGCGGCTCGCGGACCGGGCCACCAGCGTGCGCAGCCGTAGGCGATCTCGTCCGCGGTCTCGAGCAGCCGCATCGACGACCAGAAGTAGGGCAGGCGGTAGGTGGTACGAGCGACGGCCACCGCACCGAGCCGGGCGGCGTCCAGGGAGAAGAACCAGATCCCCCGTCGACCTTCATGGTCATAAACATAGGTGCGGACGTTGGTCTCGCAGAAGGTCGACGCCCACGGTGCTCCGTGTCCGGCGGCTGTCGCGACCCGCATGAAAAACGGCACCAGACCGACCCAGGCCGCCCCGTCGTAGGTGTCGATCAGCAGCCCCCGCGGCAGGAGGCGTTGTACCACAGCCGGATCAAACGGCCAGTGCACGAAGGTCAGCCGCTCCCAGCGCTGCCGCATGATCGGTCGGTCCACCGTGAAGGGGCACGACCCGCCAAGCCCGGCTGCCCGCTCCCCGGCATGTGGGTCATCGCCGGACATCTCCCCATGATGCACCACGGCCGGCCGCGGCCCGGCGCCCCCACGGCGGCCGGCTCGATATTTCTCCGCCTTCAGCCACCGGCCGCGAGACGGAACAGGCCCACCGTGGTGAACAGCGCCCTGGGCGTACCACCGCCATCGAGAACCTGCCCACGGCCATGGACCCGCTCGGCCCCCGCATAGGGCACTTCCGTGCGCACCACGTACCAGTCGCGTACGTCGATGTCCTCGAAGAAGGTGACGGTCTGTGCCACGATCAGGCTGGTGTACGGCCTGTCCGCCGCGCTGTGGTCGGCGATGAACAGTGGCAGCGTCGTGGGCTCGCACGCGTACGCCACCAATGCCCGCCACAGGGTGGCGTCGGCCGGGACGCTTCTCACCCGCATCCACAGCTCGTGGTCCTGCCATGTGCCACCGGCCGCGAGCCGCGTCTCCCATGGAAGAAGGGCCACCGCGACGGGGGTCGTGTCCGGTGGGTCCGGTCGCGGCCGGCCCGGCGTGGTGGCCGGCACCGGGCTGGGCTCGTCCGCGGTGAGCAGTACCTGTGCCCTGCAGATCAGCTCCGGTCCCTGCCGGAACGCCAGGGACACCGAGGCGAACGTGCGTCCCCGCTGGAGCTGTTCGACATGGGCCTCCAGCGTCCCTTCCCATGTCCCGGAGCGGACGAACAACGTCTGCAGGGACTGGACCCGCTTCCCCGGGTACAGACGCTCGGCCAGGGCAACCTGTTGGCCGAGCAGCTGAGCGCCCAGTATCCCTCCGTGCGCACTGGGTAGGTTTCGCAGCGGAACGGGTGCGCCGCTGAGCGCGGTGACCGGCGACTGGACGTCCAGCACATCGAGCACGTCCTCGAGCACCTGCGCTCGGGTGACCCGCGACCGGCCGTACGGCGCCGCCTCGATCGGTCCCACCGTCGGATTCAAGGGTTCCTCCCGTTGCCAGGCGCATCCCGAACATGCCCCGTGCGCCTTAGAGCGCCCGGCAATAGGGGACGCGGCGTCGCGGGGCCAGAGCACGCACCTCGCCGCGTTGTCGTCAGTCGCCACCCAACACCAGGGTGGCTCCCTCCTCCGCCTCGCGCCGCACGCACCCCAGCCCCGCTCCTTGATCCACGCCCCTATTGCCGGGCGCTCTTAGTTCTACTGACAGGGGCGCCATGGAGGTAGCTGATGTGACGAATTCACACATCGAGGCAAAATGATCAAATGCTGTAACGACCCTGGTCAGCGCCTTCAGCGCCGACGGACAAGTGCCGGGGACCGGAGGCCCGCGGCACCTCATGACGCGCCGCCGCGGACCCGCGGTCTTGTGTCAGCCAGTGCCAACCGCTCCCAACCGGTATGCCGGTGTCAGCCGCTGTCAGCCAGCGCCGGCGGTCCTTGCGAACGCCTCGTCCCGGGCGATGACCCCGATATCCGCCTGGTCGGTGAAAAGCCCGTCGATGCCGGCCTTCAGATAGGTCACCTGCTCGTCGATCGCCCGGCCGAAGTCGTTGGGGCTGGTGCCCCGCCGGTAGTCCACCGGCAGGAAGGTGTTCTCCGCCCGGAAGGTGTACGGGTGCAGCACCAGCCCCGCCGCGTGCGCGTCGGCGACCAGCGAGGTCGGCGTGCCCAGCGTGCCGTCCGCGGCCCGGGGGATGATCTGCACCTTGTCCGGCCCGATCCCGTCCGCGTAGGTTGCTATCTGCCGCAGCCCGGCCGGTGTCGACAGGTCCGCATACGTCCGCGGGTCACCGGCGTCGATCAGGTCGAACGGGGCGCCGGCCGCGCTGAGCAACTGTACCGAGGCGGTGTGCAGGCCGAGCCTGCGCAGCTCGCGCAGGCTTCCCGTCTCGAAGGACTGGACGAACACCGGGGCGTTGCGACGGTTCAGGCCGTACCGGCGCAGAGTGTCCACAAGCCGCTGCTCGAGCGGCAGACCGGCCTTTCGGAAGTAGGTCGGATGCTTGGTCTCCGGGTAGACACCGAGTTCGCGGCCGAGCTCGCGGGACAGCCGCTCGCGCAGCTCCAGCAGTTCGGTGAACATCGGGATCTCGAATCGACCGTCGTACATCGTGTTCTCCTGCCGGACGACCGGCAGCCGCTCCTTGGCACGCAGCGTCTTCAGCTCGGCCAGCGTGAAGTCCTCGGTGAACCAGCCGGTGACCGGCACACCATCCAACACCTTGGTCGCTCTGCGGGCGGCAAACTCCGGATGATCAGCAACATCGGTGGTACCGCCGATCTCCGGCTCGTGCCGGCAAACCAGGACCCCGTCCTTGGTAGGTACGAGGTCAGGCTCCATGAAGTCGGCGCCGATCCGGGCGGCCAGCTCGTAGGAAGCCAGGGTGTGCTCTGGGCGGTAGCCCGAGGCGCCACGGTGCCCGATGACCAGCGTCGGCCGGCGCCGGTGGCCACCGAAGTCGGCGACCGGCACGCTCGCCGAGGCGCTCGAAGCCGTTGAGACAACGGTGGTGGCGGCAAGGGGAACTGCGGCAATACCCGCGATCACGGTCCGGCGGTCCACGAATCCTCCAGCGCGTTGACGGCGACCCTCGCCGACGGCACGCGCCACCCAGCGAACCGCTGGGAGAAAACGGGCGAACAGCTCACGCGTTACCCGTCGCCATCGGCCAGCCATCGAGCTGGTAAACTCACTGACCTGATTATTCACGAACCCGATCAACGGTGTTTCCAGCGCTATACCGCCGAACACGCGGACACCGGCGGATGAAGGCGGCCAGATTTCATCCGGCACCGAACTTTCTCACCGGCACTTTTTCGCCGGACGCTTTCTCAGCTGGTACTTTCTCACCGGGTGAGCGCGGAGATCTGGAGCTGATGGACGGCGGGGCTCGCGCATACCGTCTCCGGCACGCCAACCGGTAGCGGTAATGCCGTCCGGTTGGCTGGTGGGTAGATACGCAGAGCGACGGCCTCGGCGGTCTGGTTCGGCTCGTCACAGCCGGCTTGTATACCGGTACGGATCATTATCAGGAGGCTGGCCGCATGCTGCCCGGGCAGCAACATGATCGCCGTACCGGGGCCGCCGGTGCGGTCCGCCGCAGCGCCGAGCTGACGGCCACCCGCATCGACGTACGACACGCCGGGGAAGCCTCCGAGCACGCAGGATGCCGCGCCCGCGTTGGTCAAAATGATCTGCTTATAGCTGTGACCTGCGCTGCTATCCAGATTCACGGCACTCACCCGTAGGTTCGCGGTCAGGCAGCCGTCCCCCGGGCTGTCCTGCGCGGCGCCAGCGGCCGGCTCGGGCGTCGCGCCAGGCGAGGATGCGGCCTGACTTGCCGGGGAGACAAGGTCACCCAGCGCCGGTCCCGCCGTCACGCCACCCGTGCCACCGGATGCGCGGGTGTCACCCGCGCATCCGGCGCTGACCAGGGCAAACATCACCGCAAGCATCGCGGCAGCCACTATGCAGGGTTTGCGCCTGGTATCCATACAGTGTCTATCCATACAAGTATGTATCCGATGTCCATACCGGGGACGTGCGGAAATGGACATATTACCAGCGTCTCACCAGGGGCGGGCGCCCCTGGGGCAGATTCCGGTAAGAATCCGATAAAATGCCGGAACTCAGTGGTCGGGTAACAGCCGGGGTTTTCAGCCGGCCCCGTATGACGGGGAACGTTCTCCCCCGGGCCAGAATGGATCAGCCTGGTCTGGACACGGGGCCGGGCGCCACGCTGGTCGGCGTCTCGCCAGTCGACGCCCCACCGGCAGTACCCGAATCGGTTCGGTCAGCGACGTCAGCCGGGCCGCCCCCACGGCCCAACGGCGGCAGAGCGAGCGCGGCCAAAGCTCCCAGCAGCGCGAGTACCGCGGCGGCCTCGAGCGCGCGGCCATACCCCGCAACCAGCGCGGAGGCCGCTGCCTGGCCTTCGTTCCGCAACGAGCGGGTGTGGTTGGCCGCCAGCGTTACCAGCGCGGCGAGGCCGATCGAACCGCCCACCTGCCGAGTCGTGTTGACCACGCCTGAAGCGAGGCCCGCATCGCTTCGAGCGACACCGGTCGTAGCCGCGAGGGTGATCGGCGTGACGGCCACGCCCAGGCCCAAGGCGGTCAGGATGCTGGGAAGCATCAGGTCGTGGATATACGAACCGGTCACGGGGATCTGCCCCAGCCAGAACAGCCCCAGCGAGGAGATAAGCCCACCGGCGGCCACCAGCGTCCGCACACCGAATCGTGCGATCACCCGGGAGCCGACCTGTGCCCCGACGATGATTGTGAACGTCTGCGGCAGGAACACCAGGCCCGCGACGAGCGGTGAGTAGCCGAGCGAATTCTGTACATAGAGGGAAAGGAAATACCAACTCGGAAAAATGGCCATAGAAATGCAGAACATGGCGGCATTGGCCGCCGAGACGGAGCGAGACCGAAAAAGCCGCAGCGGCACAAGCGGCGCCTTCACCCGACTCTCGTAGAGCATGAAAACGGCGAGCAGGACCACCCCTACCAGAATGGGAGCCAACGCTGATACCGACCCCCAGCCATGGGTGTCAGTGTCCACGAGCCCCCACACGAACGCGGTGAGCCCGCCGGTGACGAGCACAGCGCCGACGAAGTCCATCCGGCGCGGCGCATCCTCGTTACGCGTCTCGGTGAGCAGCAGCCGGGCCACGATCAGGCCCACCGCGCCGATCGGGACGTTGACGAACAGGATCCAGCGCCAGGAGATGAGGTCGGTGAGGATGCCACCGGCGAGAGCCCCGGCCGCGCCACCGGCCCCGGCGACGGCGCTCCAGGCGCCCAACGCGCGGGCCCGGACGGCCGGCCCACGGAATGTCGTGGTAATGATCGTAAGCGTCGCCGGTGAGAGAACGGCACCGCCGAGCCCCTGCGCGGCCCGGGCCGCGATAAGCATCCCCTGGCTCTGCGCAAAGCCGCCGACCAGCGACGCCCCAGTAAACAGGCCCAGCCCGAGCAGGAAAAGCCGCCGCTGGCCGAACAGGTCCGCAGCCCGCCCGCCCAACAACAGGAAGCCAGCGAAGACGATCGTGTAGGAGTTCACCACCCACTGCAGACCGGTTTCACTGAAATCAAGATCATGACGAATCGACGGCAGCGCGACGTTAACGATCGAAACATCGAGAATCACCATGAACTGGCCCAGGCAGGCGACCGCGAGGATCGCCCAGGATGGAACCGCCCGGGTGCCGGGGTGCGACCTCACGGTCAGTGTGTCCACGCCTGGCGGCAACTCCGTTACCCCGCAAACCATTCCTGCGTTGGCGCGAGGGACGATCGTCCGCCTGGTCCGCACTGGCGTCCTCTTGCCGATTACCGGGCCCGCCGTCCACTGTCCGTCTCCGCCCTCCGCCGGTCACGTCCACCTCAGACGTGGACGTGACCGGATGGATCCGCCCGCGAGCCTCCCGGCGGACATCCGAGCCACGGACGGGACAGGCTGCGGCGCCAGCCCTCATGCGCGCGCCCACCGCACCGTAGCCAGAGCAGAACAGCCGCCGTGGACAGGGAAGTGAGTCGATCAGCTGCCCGCACCCGACCACCGGATCCGGGCGGCCCCATCATCCTGTATGCTGCTGTTCAGCTCCTGAGTGAAGCTCCTGCCAGCATGACGGGAGGGGCAAACCTCGGGGTTGGGCCCAGAACATCGCAAGCGGGTTCGTGATACAACTGAACAGCACACAGCATGGTCCCGTGGTGAAGCCTGGAGTTCACGCCGCCCTGTCAAGGCGGAGGTCGCGGGTTCGAATCCCGTCGGGACCGCGCTCACACCACAGCGTGATACTGCTCTCGTCGGCTGGGGTGATCTGATCCTGTCATCAGTGACAGGATGGCAGCATCGGGGCAGGTAGCTCAGTCGGTACGAGCGTCCGCCTGAAAAGCGGAAGGTCGGCGGTTCGACCCCGCCCCTGCCCACCACCTCTGACCAGCCAGAGCACTGCCCATCCATGATCTCAGCGGGCAGTGTGGTCTCAGCCCTGGTTTCAGTTGTAGCAACGCTGCGGCAGCCCCCGTCGGCACCAAGCCTCAGCGCCACCCTCGTCCCACCATCAAGAAATGATGGAATCTGGCGTCGTCGACGTCCGGAGTGGTGGCTGCACCGCCCACCGAGGGGCTCCCGCGTGCGTCGCCGGAGTCTTCATGTCGTCACGACGACATTCCCGTCAACTGAGACGGGCCAACCGAAGATCGCCGCCAACGATCGTCCCTGTTTCCCGGGGCGACCTCCGTCCACCCGGCGGGCCGCGACACACGCATCGGGCCGGCGCCCCGCTCGGCGCCTCGGAGCGTCGCGGCCTGCTCCCCTCGACAGACCCCACCGGAAAGCGCAGTGCCGACTGCTCCGGCCGCGCTCCGCCGTGGGCACGAACCAGCCTGCCTTACCGCATAAATGATCTCACCGGTGAGTGGTGCACAATGTAGTCCACACATGTTCAGGAGCATCATCACCGAACGGAAGGTGAACCGGGGGGTGGAGGACCGGCCGGACGGCGACCCAGCGGCATTCCTCAGCTACGCGCACGCCGACGACACCTACGCCAGCGGCCAGATCACCGCGTTCCGGCAGCAGTTAGAAGGCGAGCTGCGGGCACAGGTCGGCCACGACCTCCACATCTTCCAGGACCGCGACGACA
Organism: Protofrankia sp. Cj5; assembly: GCF_917627405.1. NCBI lineage: Bacteria > Bacillati > Actinomycetota > Actinomycetes > Frankiales > Frankiaceae > Protofrankia > Protofrankia sp. Cj5. Next base: position 5,634 of record NZ_CAKJTO010000088.1, on the reverse strand, counting down.
TCACCTGGGGGCAGGCGTGGAAGGAACGGGTCGACGACTCCCTCGACGCGGCCACCTTCATCATTCCCATCGTCACCCCGCGCTTCCTGGCCAGCGACCAGTGTCGGCGGGAACTGGTCCGCTTCCTCGAGCGGGAGCAGCGGCTGGGCCGCACCGACCTGGTCCTCCCGGTCTACTGGATCGAGGTGCCGGACCTGGAACGGCGCGGCTCACGCGCCACCGACGACTTGGTCGCCGCGTTGTCCGCTCGCCAGTACGCCGACTGGCGGGAGCTGCGGTTCACGGCGCTGTCCGACCTGGCATGTCGCCGGTTGATCGCCGATCTGGCCCGCAGGCTCCGCGACACCCTCGTCCCGCCGACCCACATCGTCGACCCGCGGGGCCGGGGGGATGTCACCACGGTGGCCGCTGCCGTGGCCGCCGCTCACCCTGGGGATCGGATCCTGGTCCGCCCCGGGGTGTATGAGGGGCCGGTCGTGCTCGACAAGCCGGTCGAGCTGGTCGGCGAGGGGCCACCCAACGAGATCACCCTTGTTGCCGCTGATGGCAGCGTGGTGACCTCCACCGCCCCGTATGGGGTCGTCCGCGGGCTGACCCTGCGGGTAACCGGGCCACCCCGAGAGCCGGAGGAAGCCCCAGTGGTCGACGTCCACGCGGGTCGGCTGCTGATCACCGACTGTGATATCAGTGGCAGCGCCACCGGGGTGGCCGTCCACGGCATCGCCGCCCCGCACGTCCGCCGCTGCCGCATCCACCACACATCCGGCCCCGGCGTGTGGGTGTATGACAACGGAGCGGGGGTATTCGAGGAT
>NZ_CAKJTO010000088.1:0-4327 GCF_917627405.1 Protofrankia sp. Cj5 | reverse complement strand
AACTCCCAGAGCAGCGGCGTAGTCGTGTACGACAACGGGGCGGGAGTGTTCGAGGACAACGACATCACCAGCAACACCTACGCCAACGTCATTGTGGCAACCGGGGGAAACCCCACCGTCCGCAACAACCGCATCACCAACTCCCGGCAACACGGCATGTGGGTGTATGACAACGGAGCGGGGGTATTCGAGGACAACGACATCACCAGCAACACCTACGCCAACGTCGCCGTGGCAACCGGGGGAAACCCCACCGTCCACCGCAACCGCATCACCAACTCTCGGCAAAACGGCGTGTTCGTATCCGACAACGGAGCGGGGATATTCGAGGACAACACGGTCACGGGCAACCGGATGGGGGATTGGGAGACGTCCGGAGCTGACAGCGCCAGGCTGGTTCGCATGGCAAGCTCCAGCGGACACGATGCGCCCGACGCCTCGGGGCCGATGAGTCCCGCCGTGGCCGGCTCGCCGCCCACCCAGCCTGTGTAGAAAACGCCCAGGACTCTGTCCCGGATCCCGGCACATTCCTCCGGAAAATCTGGAGAAGAGGAGAGACGGCGGCAGCCTCTTGATCTCGTCAGCCCGCCCGACGGGCTCGCCGCCGAGCCCACACGGCTGGCATCATGGAACCATAAACGCCGTTCGCATGCGTGCCTCAGGTGAGTTGCCGCTGCCGGCGGAGGTTGTGGCGGCGCTGCACGCTGATGAGGGTGACCTTGTCCGCTTCGACATCGTGGGCGACGGCATCGTCCGGTTGGCCCGGGTGCCCCCGACGAGGCAGGCTTCTGGACGGAGGAGTGGCAGGCCGGCGAGCGTAGGGCGGAGGCGGACGTGGCCGCCGGCCGCGGGCGGCTGTACCACAGCGCCGAGGACATGTTCGCCGACCTCGACGGCTGACCGGCGAAATGCCCACCTTCCTGCGTCTCGACACGTTCCTGGAGGATTTCCGGCGGCTCACCCCCGAGCAGCAGGCGCGGTTTCGCCGGGTCGTGCTCGACGAGTTCGTCCCGGACCTGGTCACGGGTCGGTTCCGGCCGGGGTTACGGGTCAAGCGGGTGCAGAGCATGCCGGGTGTGTGGGAGATGACCTGGGCACCGGACGGCCGGGCGACGTGGCAGTACGGCGCCGACACGAGGCCAGCACGCCCAGTTATCAAGATCAATCTATGCTACGTAGCGTTGCGGCAGCTCCCATGCAGGCCGCGTATTCCACTCTGAGTCTTGGTAGGGTTTCATGCCGGTATGGAACCCAGCGTCGAGATACCGTCCGGCGGCCAGTGGTGGCGAAACGCTGTCCTCTACGAGGTGTACGTCCGCAGTTTTGCCGATTCTGACGGTGATGGTGTTGGCGACCTGGCCGGGGTGCGCTCCCGCCTAGACTATTTGCGCAACTTAGGGGTGGACGGGATCTGGCTCACTCCCTTCTACCCATCCCCGATGGCTGACCACGGCTACGACGTCGCTGACCACCGTGACGTCGACCCGCTCTTCGGTGACCTCGCCACCTTCGATGCCCTCCTGCGCGATGCCCACTCCCTCGGCCTGAAAGTCCTCCTCGACCTCGTCCCCAACCACTCCAGCGACAGGCACCCGGCATTCCAGGCGGCCCTGGCCAGCCCACCCGGTTCCCCCGAACGGCAGCTGTATGTCTTCCGCGATGGCTCCGGCCCGGACGGCGCGCTCCCGCCGAACAACTGGGTGTCGGTGTTCGGTGGTCCGGCTTGGGCCCGGCTCCCGATCGAGCCGCCGGAAAGCAGCGAATCAGGCGGCCCTCCGGACCCGCCACCCAGCGGGCAGCCTCGGCAGCCGAGGCAGTGGTACCTGCACCTATTCGCCGCCGAACAGCCGGACTGGAACTGGAGCCACCCGCAGGTCCGCGAGGACCACGAGCGCACCCTGCGGTTCTGGCTCGACCGGGGGGTGGACGGGTTCCGCATCGACGTCGCCCACGGCCTGGTCAAGGACGCCGAGCTGCGGGACAATCCCGCCGGTACGGAGCTCGCCCCCCACACCGCCTTCAGAGACGAGCACGAGCCGCATGTCTGGGACCAGGACGGCGTCCACGAGATCTACCGCGGCTGGCGCCGGCTCTTCGACGAGTACGACCACCGGGATGGCCGGGACCGGGTGCTGGTCGGCGAAACGTGGGTCGCCGACCCGGACCGGCTCGCCCGCTACGTGCGCCCCGACGAGCTCCACCTGACGTTCGCGTTTTCGCTCCTGACCACGCCGTGGTCGGCCGCGGCGTGGCAGGCGGCTGTGCGCGCGGATCTGGCCGCCACCGCCCGGCACGGCTGCGCGCCGACCTGGGTGCTTGCCAACCACGACGTGGTCCGCCCAGCGACCCGGTACGGCGCAGGCGAAGCCGGGATGCGCCGGGCGCGGGCCGCGCTGCTGACGATGCTTGCCCTGCCCGGCGCTGTCTTCCTCTACCAGGGCGACGAACTCTGCCTGCCACAGGCCGACGTCGCGGCGCAGTGGCGCCAGGACCCGGTGTGGCGGCGTTCCGGCGGCACCTCCCCCGGCCGCGACGGCGCCCGGGTGCCGATGCCGTGGGCTGGGCAAAGCCCGCCGTTCGGCTTCGCTCCACCCGGGGTGACGCCGTGGCTACCCCAGCCGCCGGGTTGGGTGGCGTTCAGCGTCGAGGCGCAGGCTGGCGATACCACCTCCGCGCTCGTTTTCACCCGAGAGGGGCTGCGGTTACGCCGGGCGTTACCGGCGTTCGCCGGGTCGGTGCCGGACACGTTGCGGTGGCGGGAGGACACCCCGCCCGGCTGCCTGGCCTTCGACCGGCTACCCCCGAGTAGTTGGGCTGGCCCCACAACAGAGAGCGACAGCGAAGGCGAACACCACGACGGTGGCATGCACGACGGTAGGCGTGCCCAGCCACCCATCGGGGGTCATACCGTTACCTGCGTTATGTCAACGGCAGATGTACACGTTCAGCTGACACTCCCGGGCCGGCTGGCGCTGGCGAGCAATCCAGTAGCCTACAATGGCACAACGATTACATTGCCCCCGGACACCGCAGCCTGGGTAATCGCTACCCACCATTCCCCTCGGCTCGACCTATGACGCGCGATCACGATGTATGCGGCTTTCCCGGATCACGATTTGAGAGCTCGCTCTGAGGTCAGAGTCATGCGGACGACCGTAGATCTCAGCGATCCACCGTGGGCCGATAATCGCGGACGGCGAAGCACACACAACGCCCGGCGGGCAAGGTATCCGTCGGCAGGAGCCTCGGCGAGAGCGTCAGATCGCTGGCGCGAGCGGGCGGGTGTGCCCGACTGACGAGGGTCTTCGAGGTGGCGCAGGGCGCGCGTGTCTTCCCATAGATCGACGGGCACTCGCCCGGGGATTTTTAGCTGAGCCGTCTCAAGCCCTATCGGCGACGGTATGCAGCCGACCGAGGCTGAATATCCTGCACGATTACCGCATGCTTTGATTCGTCGATCCGGTACAGCACGCGCCACTGGACACCAAGTCGGGCGCTGTAAAATCCGGACAACGTCTCTCGGAGAGGCTTGCCGACACGGTAAGGCGCCTCAAGGAGTGGTCCGGTGATGAATTCAACAGCCGCGGCGGCAACGTCCTCCGGAAGCAGTTCGGAGATAGCCCGCCGGGCCGGCCGGCTCATTCCGAGATCGTAGGGGCCGCCGCTCACCGCTCGCGCTCAGCCAGCAACGCGCGCGCTGCTTCGATGCTGTACACCACATCGCCGGCCTGCTCAGCTTCGCGGGCCTCAGCCAAGCCCCGAAGCGCAGCCGGATCAGCAAGGATCTCGGCGGTTTCACGCATCGACAGGTACTCCTCTATCGCGACCAGCACTGTCTGTTGCACGCTGCGATGTTCGGATTCGGCGACCTGCTTTAGCTGCTCTTCAACCTCGGGCGGCAAGCGGAGTGTCATAGCCATACCATTATGGTATCATAACGGTGTTACTCACTGAGGCAGGAGCACGCAGTCGAACGTCAGCGGGTGACCCCGAGCCGCCCGGAGCCTGGGCCGCCCGCTAGCCAACATGCATCATCACCGCACCCTCGGTCTCCTGCTCGGAGTCCTCGTCGTGCCGGCCAGCCTCCGGGACAGCGACGGCGGCCGGCTGCTGGCCGCCCGCTTTGATCAACGACGTGGCGATCGGCTCGATTCGCCGCGCATCGATGGTGATCTTCAGATCCTCGGTCTGACTGCGATCCGGAACCCTTGCCACTCGTCGCCTCCGTGTGTGGCCGCGACGCACAAAACGTCCGCCATCGACGCCAACGGCAGCAACCTTACCGGCACCCCTGGCTGGGTCAGGGCTCTTTCTCATGGGGCAAAGG
>NZ_CAKJTO010000087.1:0-21647 GCF_917627405.1 Protofrankia sp. Cj5 | reverse complement strand
CGGGTTGTCGGAGCGGCCTATCTGCACCGACTGCAAGTCGTTTCAATGCCCTCATGATCGGGCTGGGGTTAGCGGGGGCACCCCCCTTGGGAGGGGCGCTGAGCTGGGACGATGGTACCCCGTTGCGGGGACCGAACGTCGGGGATCTTGATGGAGATCGATATTTGGTCGGCATGAAAGATCGACATATGGTCCGAGCTGCGCAAACAGACCCGTCGGGGATCACGGCAAAAACGCGGGTCGCGGCCCGAGCCTGTACCGGTCATGTTCATGACCGCTTGACTGAGTGCGGCTGCCTCCGCCGAAGGCATCCGTGGCTGTGGCTGTGGCTGTGGATCCTGAGCGCACCTTTACGTCCGGACCTCACGGTGCGGTCGCGAGGAAGTCGGCGATGGTGCGGTAGGCCATGGTCTCGTCAAGATCCAGCCGCTCGGGTGGGCGTCGCCTGGTCTCCAGGTCGAGGGTGGCGCCGGCCGGGCCTATCGTCGCCTCGAAGACGTGGTAGAGCAGCCGGCAACGGCCGTCGGGGTCCTGCTGGACGCGTATCCACAGCGGGGACGCCCGCCGCAGCTCATCCTTCCCCCGCCTGAGTTTGGCCTCGGCGTCCTTGCCGAAGACGACCGGCAGGCCGAAGGAACCGATCTCGAAATCGCGGCTGGCGGGACGATCACCTTTCAGGGTGGGCACGACGGCATCGGTGTACTCGCGTGTCACCCACCTTTTGAACGAGCTGAACTCCGGCCCGCGCTCCACAGGCGCGCGGAACTCCCGCAGCTTGGCTCCGGCATGGTGGAGCAGCTGTGGCCACGAACCGGTCTGCCCCGACTGGCGGATGTGCCAGCGCGCCCAGGTCGGGGCGGCCGGCCACGCGACGCTCGTACCGAGCTGCCGCGGGCTGCTCCGGCGCGGGAGCGGGCGGCCATGGCGCTCGGCGACGAGTTCGTGCAGGCGCAGGATGGCGGGGTGCTCCCGGGACGGCTCCGCGCTTTCGCCGATCTTTGCGCACAGCTGGTCGAGTCCGGCGAAGGTGACTCCGCCGAAGCCGCGCCGGACCCGCGCGCCGAGCCCCCCGAAGGTCGCCAACGCCCACAGCGAGATCCCGGCAACCTCGCGGATGTAGCCGGCGAAGACCGCGTCGCCGCGTACACCGATCCGCACGTCGAACGTTCCGGTCGCTCCGGCGGGGATGTGGTCGGGCCGGGCGAGCTCGGGATGTTCCCGGCCCTCCCCCGACGACGGCGGCAGGTACAGGCCCTGGCCGAGCAGATAGCCGATGCCGTGGGTGCGGCGTTCGCCTATGGGTGGCAGCCGAAGCCAGCGGGGTGAGCGCAGCTCGGCCCGCGACAGCGGCGGGTCGAGCGCTGGCGGCCGCACCAGGCGGAGGGCGACCGGAGAAGGGCCGATACACACATCGCCGTACTGACCGCCGGCCGCACCGAACACCTCGGCTTCGGCCCGCGCCAGCGCGGCGTAGTCGTTGGCGAAGACGGGAGCGGCCAGCGCCCGGAACCAGAACCGCGCCGCCCCGCGAATCCCCGGCATCCGCAGCTCCGAGCGCGCACCCGGACCAGGAGCGAGGAACATCGGGGTCGTAACCGTCACACCGACGGGAATCCAGGGCGTCATCAGCGGGTCCGGCCTCTCCACGGCAGATGGGTGAGCGGATAGGTGACGGGACGGTCGTCCCACAGCATCTGCAGGAGCACCCCCGCGGCGAGCCCGACCGAGGCGGCAAGCGTGAGCAGTTCGGCCGGTGGGGTGGCGCTCGGCCCGGCGAGCGTCTCCGCGAGGTCCGGCCCCACCGCCGGCACGATCACGGCCAGCACCAGCGATGCCACCCCGACCGCGTGCGCGAAGCCGAGCCCGACCACCGCCAGTACCCGCCCGGCGAGTACCCGCCCGTAGGGAACCCCGTGTGCCTGCGCCTCGAACGCCAGGTAACCGGCGGCGGCAGCGAGCAGTGCGGCGGCGGCGATGAGCGGGGCCGCCCGGCCACCCGTCTGCGCCCACTTGTCACTCCGCGAGATCAACGCGACCATGCCGAGCGCCGCGCCAGCCGGTAGCCGAAGGCACCACAGGCTCGTCATCTCCGGGCATCGCATGGTGAGCAGGAGCACCACAAGATAGGTGGCCCCGGTCAGCCCTGCCACACCGCGCAGGACGCCGACGACGTGCCCATCGAACGCCGACGCCGACACCACCGCGGGCGTCAGCAACAGCATCGCCATCAGCGCGAGGACCGCGAACGGGCCGCGTCCCACCGCTGGGCGCAACACCCGCCAGGTGTGCCCCAGCATGAACCGGGGCAGGAAAGCCTCCCGGGCCAGCCAGGCTCGGAAGCCCGGGTCGGGATCCGGGCTTGCCGCCTGCGGCATCATGTTCGCGGGAAGCGGTGCGGGAAGCGGCTCCCGCCGGCCTGCGCCGACGTGATCCACAAAGACCAGCCGCCGCAGTTCCCGCTCCAGAAATCCTGGTTGCCAGGACAGCGACCGCAGGTGCTCCTCGTGGTTGACAAGGTCGAGCGCCCAGTCCAGGCGGGCCTGTTCGGCGCGCGGGACGAGCGCGTCCGGGGACCCGAGCGCCTGCGAGACCGGAAACGACACAGCGGGAAACCGACGCGGCGCCCACAGGAGCAGGAAGCGCGTGCGGTGGACCAACGGCAGCACACGTGCCGCGGTGACATCCCCCGCGGTCGCCGCATCCTCCAGGACGATACGGACGGCCTCGGCAAGCCGGACAGCAACCAGCCAGCCCCGCTCGGCGGGAAACCGCGGTCGCGGCCCGCCCCGGACGAGCTCGACGGCAAGCGCGGGGAAACTCCTCGTCAGAATCCCGGGTTCCCTGCCGCGTACCTGTTCGGCCAGCGTGCACACGGCCGTGGCCGCATCAGCCGGGTCGCCCCAGCGTTCGTCTATCTCGGGCAGGCTGACGCTGACCCCGCCAGCGGTGAAGCGGACTCCGCTGGTGTGGCCCCCACCGGCAGGCCGGGGGAAATCGTCGGCCTTGGCCGTCCAGGCGGAGGCATCCGCGATCATCCCAGCGGGCAGCCCGTCCTCGAGCAGCTGGGCGAGTGTGGTCACACCGTACCCGCCAGATAGGGACGCATCGCCGCGAGACCCCAGCCGAGCGGAGTGAGCTCGGCGCGAGCGTGGACGTTCCGGTAGGCGAAGCCGAGCAGCTGCTCGGTATCTGTTGGCAGGCAACCCGCCTCGGCGGCGGCAAGCTCCGCCATGTCCGTTTTGGTCCTGATGGCCCGCAGGTAGATTTCCACCAGGCCGGGGTCCGGATTCTCCGCGCCCCCCTCGTGCAGGCAGAATGCCCGCACCGGTGGACGTTCGCCGTTGAGGTACTCCGCGAACGCAACCAGGTACGGCAGCGTCGCCTTGTATCCTCCCGACAGGTGAAGCGCAAGCTCCGCTCTCGGTGGGCGGTGGAGCAGCGCGGACCAGACCAGCGCCTTCGCCACGTTCTCCATGGCCTCGGTGAACGTCTCCGTCTTGTCCGGCAGCAATCGCGGGATGCGCAGGATGTGCACCGGTTCCCCGGCGGCCTCCGCGCGGAGCAACACTCCATCGGCGGTGCCGTCGAGGACCGGCCGGGCGTGCACCCGCACGGGCCGGCGGAACCGGGCGGCGTTCAACAGGGCGGCAAGCATGCCCTCCGCCGTGTCGGACGCCAGCAGAACCACTCGGTCATCGGATATGGCTGCCCGGTAGCTGTGCAGGCTTGCGATCTCAGCACTGAGCCTTACCGGATGTGGGCAACGCACAATCGGCTCCAGATACGGGCCGACCTCGGTGTGAAAGGACTCCACCCAGGTCTCGGGCCGGTCGAGCGCGCCCGCCGTGAGTTCCCGGCCTGCCCATGCCGTCATCGTGCCGACATCATCCCGGCTCAGCGAGGTGACCGACCGGGGCGGCAGCAGGTTCGCCAGTACGGATGTGCCGCACGGCAACAGGTGAACGGTCATCGTCGGTCCTTCGGACGGGCTGGTCCGGCGGCAGCTGTCTCGGCGGTGTCAGCGATCTCGACGGAAAAATAGCCGTAGCCGGCGTTTGTCTTGGCGCCGAGGCCCCGGTCCCGCAGCGCCGTCGACAGCCACGCGACCGGGCCGTCTTCATCGTCGGAAGCGGCGAGCTCGGGCAGGTCCGGGTCGTGCCCTCGACCGACCAGGTAAATGGTGAAGGTGACCGCGGAGGTCACCGTGTAGAAAGCCACGGGCACCGGCTGCTGGTACTCGGCGGGTGCGGCGGCCGCGGGATCTCCGTAGTACTCCGGGACGTGCGGGTTCATAATGTCGATCTCGACCCCGGTGCCGGCGGCCTTGGCCGGCAGCTCCGGCAGGGCGTCGAGAAACATGAACCGCCCGTCCGCGAGCACCTCGTCGCCGGTGCTCTCGCCAGCGTCCTCATCGGTACCGGTCTCCTCGCCCGCCCGGCGGGCCTCACCCGGTTCCTTCCCGAACACGATCCGGCCGTAATCCCCGTAAGACTCGGGGTAGTCCTCCCGCGCGCAGGCCCGAGCCGCGCCCTTGAGCGCCGAGCCAGGCAGGACCGGAACCCCGTAGGTGCCGTGCACGCTCATGCCGATCTCCGCAGGCGTCTGCTCACCGAGACCGATGACCACCCGCCATACCGGCCGGACCCGCAGCGCCCGCACGATGCGGCCCCGCCCGGCCAAGCGGGCGACAGCGGCTGCCCGGCGGAGCCGAGCCGCCTCCAGCAATCGACCGGACGGGTCGAGGGCGCGCGCGGTCGCCTCCCGCAGCGCCCGCTCGGCCGCCTCCCGCTGGGTCGGCGCGATCTCCTCCCAGATCGCACGACGCAACAGCAGCCCGCCGTTCGCGGTGGCTGTCTTCGCACTCGCCATGACGGGCTTCCCGCCACCACTTGTGATCAATATGAAACCCGGCGTCTCGTTGCCCGCCGGTGAGTAGGTGACGACGTTGCCGAGCGGGCCGGCAAGGCGGGTCACGACCGCGCCTCGTCCTGGGCGGCCGGTGGGATCAACGCCTCGGCGGCGCGGCGGACCCACAGCGCGAACGCCCGGGCGTCCGCCGACGCCCGGCGGTAGTCGGCGATGTCCATCGTCCCGACATCCAGGACCAAGGCCCTGCCGTTCGCGTCGGACCTGCCGAGCACATGGTTGGCGAGGGCGTCGACCAGGACCCGGTACGCCTGGTTCAGCGGCTTGGCGGACTGGCCAGGCCCGGCCTTGGCCTCGTGGAAGGCCGCGGTCGCCGCGAGACCGGAACCGACCAGCATCGGACCGAGGTTCATCGCCCGGCTACGGAAGTGCGGTCGGGCTGGATCCGCAACCCCGCCGACGAGCTGCCAGGAGACGACCGCCAGCTTCTGGTCACGCCGGGCCATCAGACATCCCCCCGCTGCCGTCCGCGCCGTGATCTCCGCCGTGATCTCCGCTGTCGGGGCCGCTGGCGGGCCTGCTGTCGGGACCGCGCCAGCGAAGCCACAGCAGGCCCTTGCCCAGCGTCTCGTCACCACCCGCGATCAGCAGTTCCCCGTCCAGACGTGCCCGCAGGCCCGCCATCCGGTCAGGCTCGGCCGGGGAGGTGGCCGGCAGGCAGTCCCGCAACAGCGAACACATGATCGTCTCAGCGGGCAGGTACTCGGTGTACCAGGGGCCGTGCTTGACCGTCTTGGCCTCCGCCGCGAGCTGGACTCGGGGCAGCAGCTCGACGTGCTCCTCGGTGAGTGCGGCCAGGTCGTCGTCGCTGACCAGCAGCAGATCGGTACGCAGCTTGGTACGGAAGAAGGAGAAAGGATCGGACGGACTCGGCCGGCCACCGCCGTCCGATGCCGCTGGCAGGGCGTTGTCGGCGAGCCAGCCCGCCCACGCCGTCACAGCATCCGCCACTGGTGTGGCGGCCATGTCGTACTCGCCGACCGCGAGCCGGGCGCCCGGCTCGGCCCAGAACGACGCGGCCGGCACCACCTCGCCAGCGTTCACTGTCGGGATGGCCGGAAGGCCACCCAGCCCGGCGAGCTCCGCCATCCTTGTCTGGCGCGCGAGCAGCAGCGGGCTGGTGACCCAGGCGAAGGTGTTACGCAGCGTCGGTACGGGGAAGGCGACCAGCCGCAGGTCCCCGACCGCGAGCCAGCCCGGCTTCGGCGGGTCGGTACCCGCGCCGGAGGTGCCCGGCGGGGCCGAGCCGAACACCTTCTCCACGTCCGGCCAGTTCTTTCCGTCCTCCCGCGCGTGGTCACGCAGCGCGCCTTTGGCGCTCTGCCCCCAGATCGTCGGTAAGCGCGTCGTCGCCTCCCGCTGAATCGGCAGGTCGATCACACCGACGCTGTCCGACCCACCCGCGTGGACGGCGCTTTCCGCGTAACAATAAAGCAGGGCGCAGCCGCCCATCACCATCTCCCAACCAGGCACAGGCCGAAACCGGCCGTGCGCATCCAGTCCTTCGGGCGAATCCAGTCCTTGGGGTGTATCCGGTCTTTCGCATGAGCCCGGCCCATCAGCTGAGCTCGGTCTTTCGGAGGTATCCCGTCCTCCGCCTGAGGCAGGCATGCGCCGTGCGTCTTCGCCGCGAACAAGGCCGCCTCGGCCGGATCGTCGAATTCCAGGAAGTAGACGCTGCCCGCCGCGACCGCCCAGCGCAACGGCCGGACTCGCTGGCTGTCTCCGTCGATTCCGGCGATCACCTCGGGCGCCGACGTGCAGGCAGCGCGAAGCGTCGCGCCAGCCGGGATCTCGGGCAGCCAGCCATCCCGGAAAACCGCGGGCGTGGCCAGGTAGAGCAGCACCCGGCCACCCGGGAAATCCGCCGGAGCCGCCGGCAGCGCCGGCAGCCCCATACCTGCGGTGACGACCGTCACCGCCGCCTGCCGGGCTTCACCGCCCAGCCGCACGACCGTCTCCACCGGTTCTGGTACAGCGTCTGTGAACCACACCCGGCAGCCGAACGCGACGCCCGCGCTGCCGGACGAACCCGCGGCTCCGGTCTCGGCCGGACGCCAGAAATCAGCCTGGTAGAGAAAACCGGATACGGTCGTACGCCCGGTGCCGTCCCGGGACGAGCGGGGGTGGCGGGCGATACCGAGACGGCTTTCCCGTACCAGCGGCCCCGACGAGCGTGCCTGGGACCTCGATCTCCCGGCGGAGCCGGATGCCCCGGCATCGGATGGCGCAAGATGCTCCAACGCGCGGGACGGATCGCCGCTGAGGTAGCCGGCGAGCGCTTCACCGGACAGGTAGGCGCCGGTGGGTTCCCCCACGCCTGTCAGCAAGCTCGGCCCGGCTGGCCGCCCATCAGGAAAAGAAAGATCCGATTCGACTCCTGCCGGCAGGAACAGGTCGGCGTCGCCATCCTCGCCGGGATGCTCCCGCAGGCGCAGGCGCAGGCGGCGCGGCACACCGTCGTCAACGACGAGATCGGCTGGCGCGGGCAGCAGCACCGACGTTCTGGGGCCACCCGTACGGACGAGTACCGGCCCGGTGATCCGCAGTGGATTGGCGCCGAAGACGGTGCGCAGTGCCCCGCCGGTCGACGTCGGCCGTGGCAGGGTCGTGTGCGCGGTCGCGGTCATCCCGGTCGTGAAGGGACGGCCATCCCGGAACGTCACCACGTCCAGTGGGTGGAACAACACCCATGCCGACGCTTCGCCGCCGGTCTCCCCGGGCTGGTCGGCGGGCGTTGCCGCGGGCTCGGGCGGCGCCGCGCTCATCCTCCCTGCGCTCATCGTCCCTCCTGGGCAACGAACCTGGCGATCTCCAGCGTGTCGACCCAGACGATCATGTCGTCGGCGGAGAGGCGGCTCGTGGCCGGTTCGACCTCACGCACCCGTCCGGTGAACTCCGTGGCCCGGCTCTCCACCGCGCTGTGCCGGGTGACCAGACGGCTGACCTCGGCACCGTAGTCAAGGCCCGATCCCGCGAGCTCGGCGATCCCGTACCGTTCGTCGTACATGTCGTGGATGAGCCGCGGCGACAGACCACCGCGAAAGGCCTCGACCAGGCCGATCAGCGACGCCGCCGGATCGCGGCCACCGCGCCCCCGCCACGGCAGGACGGTCGCGGCCCGCTCGCCGCCCCGGCGCAGCACCACCAGCGCGAGGCTTGCCTTCCCCGGGCGCTGTTTGGCCGCTTTCAGGGCGTCCCGGGCACGGCCGAGCGCATCCTGCAACGGATAACTGATGTGGAAGAACACGACCGCGGTCGACACGGACGGCCGGGTCAGCAGGCCCTGTGCGCCGGTGTGGAACAGTTCCCGGCATCGGCCCGCGACCCGCAGCGCACTCACGGCGGGGACGAGCCCCAGCAGGTCGTCGCCACCCGCGTAGACCGCCCGGCCGTGCTCGTCCTCGAGCGCCTTGACCTGCGCTCCGGCGATCGCCACGAGCGCCTTGGAGACCTGGCCGTGCCAGTCCCGCATGTCCCTGCCCGTGGGCATCCGCGCATGCGAGAGTGCTCGGCCCATGCTGTCGGCATCCTGGACGATCAACGCCAGATAGCTGGCCGGCGGACGGCCTGTGTCACCCCGGAGGCCCGCTTCAGCGCCAGCGCCAGCGCCAGCGTCGGGGCCGGTGCCCGCGCCCGTGCCGGGTGTGCTGGCGAACGCCTTGAGCAGCTCGGTGCAGGCCTGGCGTCCCTCGGCGCAGGCACGCACAACCTCGTCGTGACGCGGATCGCCGGCCGGCAGCGCCAGCCCGTTCTCGCGCAGGAGGGACTCCGGTTGCCAGGTGTCGGCCAGGCACCAGGAGCCCTCCAGGCGGGACCAGCCGGTAAGGGCGCCGTCGCCGAGCAGCCGAACCTGCGCCTCAAGCGTCGGGAGCGCGCCAGGGCGTTCAAGACTGCCAGAAAGTCCGGCGCCGGCCGTGCGCAGCGTGGCGGTGACACCGTGCACCGCGCCGCGATGCCTGCGTACCGCCTGCGCCAGCGGGCCGCTGGTATTCCCGCCAGCCAGTGCCCTGACTATGCGGACGCGAAAGGGCGCGGTCGCGACAGAGGCCGTGGACGGGAACACCGCGCGTTCCCCCGCGAGGCGTTCAGTGACGTCCGGGTCGCGCTTGACCGCGCAGACCGGGCACAGGCGCTCACCCGGAGCAAGCCTCAGCCGGCCGGGAATGGCCGGGGCAGCCGCCGCGCCACCATCCCTCGCAGCACCTCGCCCCGCGATGCCTTCCCTGCTCCCGCACAGCGAGCAGGGCTGGGCGCCCTGCCCGGCGTACGGCTTGAAGTCACGGACCCGCCTGCGGGCCTGGCTCGCGGCCGAGAGCACCCGCCACCCCTGTTCATAGGCAACGCCCCCAGGCTCTGGACGCGGCTCCACGACCGCTGGGGAAGCCACGCCGGCTGGTTCCCGGACCGCTTCCCGGACCTGTTCCCAGACGACCCACCGCACGACCGGGAAGGTGTCAAGACTCGTGCGCGTCTCGTCATCAACACTCGTGAAGGTCACCGTGCGCAAGGCATCCCACTCCGCGTGGACGTCCCTCGCCACGCGCTCCGCGAGCCTTCTCGCGCCTCCGGCGGGAACCACCGCGAAGATCCGGTTCGGTAGCCCGTCCGGGACGTCCGCGACGGCCGGGAGCACCGGCTCACCGTTGCCGTCCGTCACCCCTCGTACGGCAACCTGGCACAACCGGGACATCAGCCTGCTCGCCGTCCACAGGTCGGCTGTGCGCCGGGAAGCCGCGATGAACTCCTGGACCCCACCCAACGTCAACATGACGTATCCGTCCGCCATGGACCCCCCGTCCGGCCGGCAGCTTTCCATACAAAAAATGATCTCTGCGCAAACAGTGATCCCCGTACGAACTTCGATATTCGATCATCGAAGTGATGGGAACGCTAGCACCACCGCCCAGGGGCCACCGCGGCGGGTAGGACCTTGCTTACAGAAAGTCCGCGCAGCCCGGCTTCCGATCCAGCGTCACCACCCGGGCAGACGCCTGACCTCCGGCCGTATCGAGATTCCGGAAGACGTGCTCAACGGGCCCTCATGATCGGGCCGGCTTTCCCGAGGCCGGATCCGCCGAGCCCAGAGTCGGTCACCCAGCACGGATCCGATCCGTAACCGCCACACGATCCATGATCTCGACGTGTTTGTTGGTATGCACGGTTTTCAGCCGGATAAGCGTACCCACCAACAAACACCCGCCGATCTTGCCAGCGAAAAACATCCACCGACCGGGCCCCACCCAGCACCCAATCACGCACAGTCACACAACTGGCCTTCGGACCGCCACCGATTGGAACCAGGCGGTTTCAATGCCCTCATGATCGGGCTGGGGTTAGCAAGGGCGCCCTCCAGGGACCCCCTCTGAGCTGCGACGATGCTACCCGATCGCGAGGACCTACCCCAGAAGATCTTGATGGAGATCGCAACACGAGCGTTCGCATAGATCAACATCTGCTGCGAGCTGCACAAATAAGCACGTCGAGGATCATGGCAAAAACAGGATCCGACACAACGATCTGTACCGATCACTGTCATACCAAACTGATCGACTACGCGGCCCGCCAAACCGGGAGCAGGACTCCCGACCGCCACACCGCATGCGACGTGACAAACCACCCCACCCACCAGCTACCGTACGCATCATCCACGGACGGGAGGGCGTCGGATGGGTGTGCTGTACGCACGGGCGTTCACCTCGCAAGCCCTGCTGGACGCCTGGGCGGAGGTCCGCGACAGCGCCCTCGCCGACGGACGACCCGACGCCGAGGTAGCCGCGTTCGAAGCCAACGCCGCCCGTAACCTCGACGAACTCGGTATCGCACTCGCGGCCGGCGAATGGCAGGCCTCCCCGGTGCCCCTGAAATCCCGCCGGTGGTGATGCCGAATCAGGTGGCGCGCAGTCGTGCCGCGGACTCGACAAGACCAGAGCATTCCAGACGTACAAGGACGTCTTCGAGCGTTCCAGGCGGGCTTCGCCACGAATCGGCGATCTTCTGGACGCAGCCCCATACAGCTTTCGCGTGAAGGCTGATCTGATCGAGAACGAACGCGTCAGGACCTTTCGGCTCAATGTCCCAGCGCGCCAGTGCCTGGACGGGAAAGTCTCGGAGGTTCGCGGTGACCAGCACCTGAGCGCGAGCGCGGATGGCGGCTGCGAGCACGTGGCGGTCATCGGGGTCCGGTAGTTCCAAGGCGGGGATCAGCGGCTCATACCCTACGATCAGACAGCCGCGGACCGCTGCCACCATCAACTCGCGGGTCCGCTTGAGGGCGACCGGGTCGAGATCGGGACGATTCCGTTGCAGGCTCTCGAACACCTCGTCCAGGATCTCACCCGTCCAGCGTCCCTGCACCAAGCCCTGCTGCGCGATCCGAATCAGAAGATCGCGCAGCACGCTCGGATAGAGAACGCTGGCGTCATAGACAACGACGAACGACACTCAGATCAAGCCCATGCTCTGATTCAGCGCAGTAAGTTCATCCGCCGCCTCACGCTGGCGCAGATCGTCATTTCGCAGGTAGTCCAGCAAGGACGACATCTGCACTCGTCTATGCTTACCCACCCGCCGGTATCCGATGTCACCGGCTTCCAGGAGCCCGATCAGATACGGGCGGGACACGTTGAGCAAATCTGCCGCCTGTTGAGTTGTCAGCTCCGCGTGCGACGGTACGATCGACACGCCGATCCCAGCGGCCATATGGGCGAGAATCTGCGCCAAGAGCTCGACCACCGTACGTGGGACAACAAGCTCGGCGCCGTCGTCCTCCACGGAGAGCCGTACCCGTTTCGGGCCATCAGGATGTTGCACAAGGTACGTCCGGACACGCTCCAACGCGGCATCAGCGACGGAGACATCGGCACTGTCCGGCATCGGAGTCCTGATCAAAGGTGCGACCACGGCAAGAACCTCCCTCCCCGCAGTATCCGCAACAAACGAAGCAGACGCAACGGGCAGACGCGTCGCTCACCCGTGACCTCGCTCATCCGACAAGGGTCGCCCTGCGTGTAGCGCGGGTACGGACGACCAGCAGCCACAGCCGCAGGCAGAGACTTGCGCCGTGAACCTGCCGACGGACTCAGGGCCACAGCCGCTTCGGCGGTGGCTCAGAGCGACCAGCTCACGAGCCGCCTCCGGCGACCCGCTCGACGACACGAGAATTACGCCTTACGCCTCCGCAATCCGTCAGAGCGTGTTTGAGATCGTCATTCCGGCTCACCGCGTCCAGGCGGCCCCTGGCTGCGTTGTCGGCCAAACCGATACAACTCATCCGGTATCGCTTCGGCCTTCCGTCTTGCCAGGGGGCGCCTGGACGCGGCTCGCTGATCGAAAGCCCGATCTCAAACACGCTCTCAGAGCATGTCCTCATGATCGGGCTGGGGTTAGCAAGACCTACAAGAGCGAGTTCGCGCTCGCGAGCGAGATGTTTCAATGCCCTCATGATCGGGCTGGGGTTAGCAAGTACCGGAGGGCGGCACGAACCTGAACGACGCGCTGGTTTCAATGCCCTCATGATCGGGCTGGGGTTAGCAAGGGGAGTGCAGGGTCAGATGATGATTAAGGTCCAACGTTTCAATGCCCTCATGATCGGGCTGGGGTTAGCGAGCGCAATGTTTATCAGCGCTCTGATCGCCTTCACCGGCGTTTCAATGCCCTCATGATCGGGCTGGGGTTAGCGAGGTGTTCGCGCCTTTCGGCGCGCGGTGAAGCAGGCTAGTTTCAATGCCCTCATGATCGGGCTGGGGTTAGCGAGACCCACCCTGCCTAGGAGGCCCTTAATGGGTAGTGTTTCAATGCCCTCATGATCGGGCTGGGGTTAGCGAGGGCACCCCCCTTGGGACCCCCGCTGAGCTGCAACGATGGTACCCCGTTGCGAGCACCCATCCCAGAGGATCTTGATAAAGATCGAAATCCAAGCGCCAAAATAGATCGACATATGCCTTGAGCTGCACAAACAGATCCGTCGAGGATCATGACAAAAGGAGGACCCGGGAAAACGATCTGTACCGATCGCAGCCAGGCCGGCCTGATCCATCACGCGACCGCCACCTCCGAGTCACGATCTCTGATCGGTCACACCATGTGCGACGTGACAAACATCCGACACCATTGGCTACGGTACGCATCATCGGTGGACGGAAGGGCGTTGGATGGGTCAGCTGTACGCGCGGGCGTTCACCTCGCAGGCACTGCTGGACGCCTGGGCGGAGGTCCGCGACGCCGCCCTAGCCGACGGACATCCCGATACCGAGGTAGCCGCGTTCGAAGCCAACGCAGCCCGTAACCTCGACGAACTCGGTACGGCACTCGCGGATGGCGAAATGGCTGGCGTCCCCGGTACGCAAAGTGGAGATCCCGAAGCCGTCCGGCGGTGTCCGCATCCTTGGCGTGCCCTGCCTGATCGACAGAGTCGTCGAGCGGGCGCTGCTGCGGGTGCTGGACCCGGTGATCGATCCGCTGCTGATGCCGTGGAGCTTCGCCTACCGCCGTGGGCTCGGCGCCAAGGACGCCCTCGCCGCCTTGGCGGAGGCCCGCGACAGCGGAATGAGCTGGGTCGCCCGGTCGGACATCGAGGACTGTTTCCCGTCCATCCCGCAGTGGGAGGTGCTGCGCCGGCTGCGCGAGGTGGTCGACGACGAACGGGTCATCCACCTGGTGGGTTGAAGCGGTCCCGGTTCCGTGGACAGCGGACCTGAAGGCCACTGTCCACGAGAAAGGGCCGTCATGGGGTCAACACCCAGGCAGGGCGGTCGAGCGGGTGTCAGGCAGGGCCGCGGCAATGCGCTGCCGCAACGTCGCTTTGAGGGTGTCGATTCCACGCCAGGAGGCGGCGGTGACCTCGTCGGTCTGGAGTTGGCGCACGTCAGCGGTGGTGCGGAAGAGGAATCGGAAGTCGACGTGCCGGTGCTCCGGCTCGCTCTTGGCGTCGTTGGCGGGGATTGGGTGGACGTCGATGTGGATCGGCTGGTCACCGACCGATGTGACGGCATCTGCGGGGATACCGGTCTCCTCAGCGAGTTCGCGCAGGGCTGCTTCCAGCAGCGAGGTGTCCTGGCTTTCGAGGTGGCCGCCGGGTAGGAGCCAGCTGTTGAGCGCTCGGTGGTGAATGTGCAGGATGCGTCCGTCGGTGTTGACGATCGCCGCGCCGACGGTGGCATGGCCGCGGAACTCCTTGCGGGAGGTGATGTCGCTGCCGGTGTCCAGGAGGTCGAAGACGGGTACGAGGTCGGGCTTTTCCTCGGGGTGTGCGTCGAGGTAGACAGTCAGGGTGGTGCGGATGTGGTCTGCCGTGATAGCCATGTCGATCACCTGTTGACGTAGGAGAGCCAGATTGCCGCGATCGCGGCGCGGTCGGTTGCGGGAACCTCGTGGATGCCTGGGTGAGGTCGCCACGGGTGAGCATCCTGATCCCGGCAAGTATCTCGGCCCGGACGCCGACTACTGGATCGTCCGATAGCCACGAGGGATCCGTGTTCCAAGCGTCCGCCGGCGGACGGTGCCCAGTCAGCAGGCGTCGGTGCGGGCCTTGCTCTCCTGGGCCTGGCCATCCCAGTCGATGCCGCCGTGAAGGTCGAGGTATGCGTCCGTCAGCGCGTCGGTCCGCGCATCGAACCGGTCGAGGGAACCACTGGTGGTGGACCGGGCTCGGCTACTGTGAGCATCGGGGTTCAGGGCCCATGTAGGGGGATGCGATGCCGGCTTCGCTGACGCTGAAATTCACGACACCGCCGCGCCCGCCATTACCGCGTCATCTGCTCGGTGCCGCCGCCCGGCTTTTCGAAACTCCCGACTCCGACCATCACGCTGACACCAAGCCGTTCGCGGTCGGCCCGCTCGTACCGTCGCCCGGCTCAGCCAACCCGGAAAAAACGGCCCATCCGGGAAAAGCGGGAAAGCTGGACGGCTCCCCCACGATGACGCTGTGGCGGCTCGGCTGGCTCGGCCACGGTGACCCGCCACCGGCCTGGCCGCCGCGGACGGTTCGTTTCGGGCCGTGCGAACAGTCGGTCATGGGCTTCGACACGGACCTCTGGCCGTTCGCGCGGCTGGCGTCAGCCGGGCCAGCCCGGCGGGTCCGGCTGCGGATGCTCACCCCCACCTTCTTCTCCCGCAACGGCCGGGACCTGCCGCTGCCCGAACCGGTGCTGATCGTGCGCTCACTGCTCGCCCGGTGGAACGCCCACGCCCCGGACACCCTGACGATCGATGACAGCGCCGCCCGTGAGCTGGTCGGCTCGGTGTTCCTGGACGCGGTGTCCGGCGCGAGCGAGCAGGTTCCGGTTACCGAACAGATCCGCCAGGTCGGTTTCGTGGGCGAGGCCGAGCTACGCCTGTTGAAGACGGCGTCGGCGGCCGCGGCCGAAGTGTTCGGCGCGCTCATGCGGTTCGCGGCGATCGCCGGGGTCGGTGCGCAGACCACGCACGGCTTCGGAGCTGTCGACATCAGGAACAGACAAATCGGGAAGTGACGCCGCCCGACCGCCCCGCCGGATGAGCCGTAGCCGTCCCGCCAGCATCCGCGCCGGGCGCGATCACGCGCCCGCGACCGGCCGGGCGCGGTATTACTGCTGAGAAGGACCCGCCTGAGCTGCGGCGGAGCCGATGAGATGCGCGCCGTCGGCGCGCCCGGACGCGTGGGGAAGGGAACACCCGTGGGACTGCTCGAGGACAAGGCGGCTGTCATCACCGGTGGCGCGCAGGGCCTGGGGCTCGCCATCGCCCAGCTCTTCGTCGCCAACGGCGCCAGGGTGGTGCTCGCCGACATCAACGTCGAGAAAGCCGCCGAGGCCGCGAAGGAACTGGGGCCGGCGATCGCCGTCCGCACGGATGTCACCAGGGAGGACGACGTCCAGGCGCTCGTCGAGGCCTGCCAGCGGGAGTACGGGCGGATCGACATCATGGTCAACAACGCCGGCATCACCCGCGACGCCAGCATGAAGAAGATGTCCGCCGACGACTTCCGGCTCGTGATCGATATCCACCTGTTCGGCGCGTGGCTCGGCACCAAGGCAGCCGGTCTCGCCATGAAGGAACAGGGCGGCGGTTCGATCATCAACATGTCGTCGATCTCCGGGAAGGTCGGCAACTTCGGCCAGACCAACTACAGCGCGGCCAAGGCCGGCATCGTCGGGCTCACCAAGGCCGCCGCGAAGGAGCTGGCCAAGGGCGGGGTGCGGGTCAACGCCATCCAGCCTGGTCTGATCCGGACCGCCATGACCGAGGCGATGCCACGGGACGTCTGGGAGTCGAAGCTGACCGAGATCCCGCTGGGACGGGCGGGCGAACCAGCCGAGGTGGCCGGCGCCGCGCTGTTCCTGGCCAGCGAGCTCTCGAGCTACATCACCGGGACGGTGCTGGAGATCTCCGGCGGGCGCCACATCTGACGGCTTAGAGCGCCCGGCAATAGGGGCGTGGTTCAAGGAGCGGGGCTGGGGTGCGTAGATCGCGAGGCGGAGGAGGGAGCCACCGGAGGTGTTGGGTGGCGACTGACGACAACACGGCGAGGTGCGTGCCCCAGCCCCGCGACGCCGCGTCCCCTATTGCCGGGCGCTCTTAGCCGGCTGACGACGAGAATCCGTCCGCGACGCTCAGTAACCACTGGCATGCGGCTGCTTCCCTACGCCACGATGGCCCGGATCACACCGCTGCCGGGTGGCTGGCGAGGCCAACAGGAAACCAGCTGATACAGCTGATCAGCTGATGCGGAATGGAGCGTGCCAGCATGCCGGCTCGGGAGCAGCGTCGCGGACGGGCGATCGCGATGGCCCCCACCGAGGTCGACGCTTTCCTCGCGACGGAACGAACCTGCCGGGTCGCTACTCTCAGTAGTGACGGTCCGCATGTGGCCGCGCTGTGGTTCGTCTGGGACGGCGCGTCCCTGTGGCTGAACTCCGTCGTCCGCAGCCAGCGCTGGACCGACATCGGCCGCGATCCGCGGGTCGCCGTGGTCGTGGATGCCGGCGAGCAGTACCAGGAACTCCGGGGCGTCGAGATCAAGGGAACAGCCGAGCCGGTCGGGGACGTCCCGCGCACGGGCGCGCCCGATCCGGAACTCGCCGGGCCCGAGCGGCTGTTCGCCGGCAAGTACACCGGCCGCGACACGATGGCCCACGACGGCCGGCATGCCTGGCTACGGATCACTCCAAGCAAGATCACAAGCTGGGACTTCCGCAAACTGCCGGCCTGACATCCGCCCGCTACGGCCCACCTGTCGATGCCGGCCCACCTGTCGATGCCGGCCTACAGATCGATGCCGGTCAGGACCATCACACGCTCGACGGTGAGATCCTCCATGGCCGCCCGCACGCCCTCCCGGCCCGTCCCCGACCCCTTGGTACCGCCGTAGGGCATCTGGTCGGCCCGGTAGGAGGGAACATCCCCGATGATCACACCGCCGACGTCGAGTTCCCGGTGCGCGCGGAAGGCCACCCGCACGTCCCGGGTGAACACCCCCGCCTGCAGGCCGTACGGGCTGTCGTTGATCCGGGCCAGGCCTTCGTCCAGCCCGTCGACCGGTTCGATGACGAGGACCGGTCCGAACACCTCCTCCCGCGCCAGGCGGGCGTCCGGCGGAACACCCCGCAGCACAGCCGGCGCGACCGTGGTGCCGTCCCGCTCGCCGCCGACGACCACCGTCGCACCCGCCTCGACGGCCTCGTTGATCCATCGCTCGACCCGTTCGGCCGCGGCCAGGTCGATCAAAGGCCCCACCTCGGTCGCCTCGTTGCCCGGGTCGCCGGTGCGCAGCCGGGCAACCGCGACGCTCACCTCGGCCAACAGCTCCTCGTACACGTCGCGCTCCGCGTACACCCGCTGCACGGCTATGCAGGACTGGCCGGCCTGGTAGTTCGAGAACGTCGCGATCCGCCCGGCCGCCCAGCGCAGGTCCGCGGCGGCGGACCAGTCCGCCGCCACCAGCACCGCCGCGTTACCGCCCAGCTCGAGGACGACGTGCTTGCGCGGCACCGCGTCCCTGATCGACCAGCCCACGGGGGCCGAGCCGGTGAAGGACACGACCGGTAGCCGGGCGTCCGCGACCAGTTCGGGCATAGCCTCGTTCGACACGGTCAGCACCGACCACGCACCTTCGGGCAGGTCTGTCTCGGCGAGCAGCTCACCCAGCAGCAGGGACGACAACGGCGTCTTCGGCGCGGGCTTGACGATGATGGGCGCACCGACCGCCAACGCCGGTGCGACCTTGTGCGCGACCAGGTTCAGCGGGAAGTTGAACGGCGTGATCCCCAGCACCGGGCCACGAGGAAAACGCCGGACCACCGCGGCCCGGCCCGCCCCCGCCGGGTCGGTGTCGAGCCGTTGGAGCTGCCCCGACCAGCGCCGGGCTTCCTCCGCGCCCCAGCGAAACGTCGAGGATGCCCGCGCGACCTCGACCCGGGCCCAGGTCAGCGGCTTGCCGCTCTCGGCGGTGATGAGCGCGGCCAGCTCCTCACCGCGTTCGGCGATCCGGCCCGCGACGTGGGCGAGGGCCGCGGCCCGGCCGTGGGCCGACATGGCCGACATGGCCGGCATGGCCGCGCTGGCGGCGGCCACGGCCGCGTCCACCTGCGCCGGATCCGGCCGCGCGACCGTGGCGATCAGACGATCGTCCCACGGGTGACGGACCTGAAAGGTCGCCGAACCCGTTACCGGGCGGCCCGCCACCCAGAACGGCTCGGCCTTGCTCATGGAAGCCACTGCTCCACTTTCGTGCACAAGAGCCTGACACGGGTGACGCCACGCGCGACAGTCCTGAAGGTCCGGCCCCGGCATACCCCGGCATACCCCGACGGACACCGGCACGCCCGGGGGGAAACTCCCTGATGCCCGTCTTGCCACGGCTCGTGAGGTCTGCCCGGAGCAGGTTTGCCGCACATGACCGGAGGGAAGTCATCGGATCGGTGGAACTGTCAGGCAGCGGCGCGCATCACCGGGGAGCGGCCCGGTGACGAGCCCGCCTGCGTGTCCCCGCTGCCTGCGGACGGTGCATCCGCCCGACCTGTGGAACAGCCAGTGGCGCTGTGACGAACATGGGGATGTCAGCCCCTACCGAGTGGCGGTGTCCTCCCGGGAGCAGGTGCTGCTCTTCCTCGCGCACGCTGCCAAGGTGCCGATATGGGTCCCCTGGCCGATGCCGGTCCACTGGTTCGCCAGCGGCGTCTCCTGGGCTGGTGACGACCGCACCGGACCGCGGGCGACCGCGTTTGCCGCGGGCGGCCCCTCCCCGCTCGGCGGGCCGGCGGAACTTGTGATCATCGCCGAGGAGCCGGGGATCGGCCTCGGCGCCCGGCTTGCCGGGCTGCCAGGTACCGATCCCGAGCGCATCGGCGACAGGCCCGAGGAGAAGATCGAGGCCGCTGGGCACCCGACCGCGCTGTGGCCGGTCGTCTGCCCGCCCGACCGGGCCGCCTTCGTGGGTGAGGCCTGCGGGGTATGGCTGTGGGTGGTGCTCTGGCCGGCGGATGCCGCAACGCTGCTGCTGGAGCATCTCGTCGTCCAGGACCTGCGGAACGCCCAGATGATCACCTCATGCCTGCCGTTCGGTGCCGACAGCACTCATCTGTGAGCGGCACGCCGAGGCGGCGCGGGCGCATCCGAGATGTCTCGTAAGCTCGGCTCTCGCCACCAGCACGGACCCGAGCAGTACCGGTGGACGTAGCAGGGCCGCGGCGGATGCGAGAAGGGCCGGACAGCCATGGCACAGCCTCTGGAAACCGTTCCGGCAGCGGTCGAGGTGGACTGCCGCCGGCTGCTGCTCATCGTCAACCCGCACGCTGGCGGTGGACGCGGCGCCCGTGTGCTGCCGGACGTCGCCGCGGCGCTGAAACGCTGGGCCCGCGACGTGCGGACCGAACTGACCAGGGACATCGACCACGCCGCGGAGTTGGCCGAGGACGCGGTGGCGGACGGGCGGGTCGCGGTCGCGCTCGGCGGGGACGGTCTTGCCGGCCGGGTCGCCGAGACGGTGGCGCGCCTCGGCGGACTGCTCGCGGTGCTGCCTGGCGGGCGCGGCAACGACTTCCTGCGCGGGATGGGCGCGGCCAGGCAACCGGTGATCGCCGCCACCGCCCTGGCCAGCGGCACCGAACGGCGGATCGACCTGGCCGAGGCCAACGGCCGTGCCTACCTCGGCATCGCCAGCGTCGGTTTCGACTCGGACGTCCAGGTGATCGCCAATCGCGCCCGGTTCATCCGGGGCCAGCAGGTCTACGCCTACGGCGCGTTACGCGCGGCAGCCACCTGGCGGCCCGCCCGGTTCACCGTGGAGATCGACGGCGGCGCGGCGCGCGAGGTCACCGGCTGGACGGTGGCGGTGGCGAACTCGGCCTACTACGGCGGCGGCATGCACCTCGCGCCCCTGGCGAAACCCGACGACGGCCTGCTCGACGTCGTGCTGCTGTCGCGGTGCGGCAAGGCCGCTTTCCTCGCCACCTTCCCGAAGGTGTTCTCCGGCCGGCACGTGGACTCCCCGCACGTCCAGACGCGGCAGGCGACGCGGGTCCGGGTGGACGCCGACCGCCCGTTCCAGCTCTACGCCGACGGCGACCCAGTCGCGGAGCTGCCCGCGGAAATCGTTGTACGTCCCGGTGCGCTGCGTTACCTCGCTCCCGCCGGACGGTACGCGGGACAACCGCCCCGAACGCCGTCGTGATCGCCGTCAGGCCTGCTGGGCACCGGGTCGCCCGGCCTCAACCACCCAGGTGGCGTCGGTGCTGACCGGGGCGTCCCGGCGGTCGATGCTCTCGGCAACGCGCATGTCGGCGGCGCACTGCCGGGGGGAGACCCGGATGCGGGTGTACCCGCGCCGATCCCCGCGGAAGTACCGCACGTGCGGGTTGAGCAGCCGGTTGTTCGCCCGGACGAACTCCTCGCTGGGCAGGAAGAACCCCGAGCTGATGGACGTGGCGACGAACTCGGTGCCGACGACCGGTGTCTCTGGGCGGTCGAAGTCGACCCGCAGGTCGTTCACCCAGGCGCAGTGGATGTCCCCCGACAGCACCACCGGGTTGGCCACCCCGGTGTCCCGCACCGCCGACAGCAGCCGGGTCCGGTAGGGCACGTAGCCGTCGTTTTGGTCGAGGTTCGCGAACACCTCGCCGCTGCCCGGGGTGAGCTGGGCGTGCAGCTGGGCCATCATCGTCTGCTGAGCGATCACGTTCCACCGGGCACGCGACGCGGCCAACCCGTCGATCAGCCATTTCTCCTGCTCAGCGCCGGCCATGGTCCCGGTCGTGTTGTGCTCCCCCAGAGCGGCCGGGCCGATGTCGTTCGGGCTGCGGCCGGGCTGCGGCGTCCGGTACTGGCGGGTGTCCATCACGTTGAGGGTGAGTAGATCGCCGAAGGCGAACCGGCGGTAGAGCCGCAGGTCGGGCGATCCGGGCTGATAGCTGGCCCGGATCGGCATGTGCTCGTGGTAGGCCTGGTAGGCGGCGGCCCGCTGGCGCGCGAAGGCCGCCGGATCCTGGTGCCTGTCACCGGTGTCGCCCGACTCGTCGGTGAGGCCGGCGTAGTTGTTCTCGGTTTCGTGGTCGTCCCAGGTGACCACCCATGCCGCGGCCGCGTGCGCGGCCTGCAGCTGCGGATCAGCCTTGTACTGGGCGTAACGCGCCCGGTAGTCGTCGAGAGTCTGGAGCTGGTCGAGCCCAGGCCTGGCCGGGGTGGTGTGGCGACGGTCTGGGAACCTGCTCTTCGGGTCGTACTCATAGATGTAGTCACCGACGTGG
>NZ_CAKJTO010000086.1:18340-22099 GCF_917627405.1 Protofrankia sp. Cj5 | reverse complement strand
TCACATACGTCGCTGCACGAGCCCTGCCGCACAAACCGTCACGTGCCTTCGCGAACCTCGCCCCGCGGGGCCGCGGCCAGCGCCTGCTCAGCCCAGATGATCTTACCATCGCGGGTCTGGCGAGTGCCCCAGCGCGCCGCGAGCTGAGCGACCAGAAACAGCCCGCGTCCGCTCTCGTCAAAGGTACGGGCATGGCACAGGTGCGGCGCGGCCCTGCTGGCATCGGAGACCTCGCAGATCAGTGCGGTGTCCCGGATCAGCCGCACCTGGATGGGGGCACGCCCATGGCGGATCGCATTGGTGACAAGCTCGCTGACGAGCAATTCGGTGGTGGACGCGGCTTCCGCCAGTCCCCACACGCCGAGGGTGCGCAGTACCCCCGCCCGGACGTGGGCGACGACAGCCGGGTCAGCGGGCAGGTCCCAGCTGGCGACCTGGCTCGCGTCGAGAGCGCGGGTGCGGGCAAGCAACAGCGCGACGTCATCGGCGGGATGCTCGGGCAGCAGAGCATCAAGCACCCGGTCACAGATGGCTTCCAAGGACGAGGAGAGCACCGGCTGACCAGGCGGGCCGTTGCCGGAGCGCAGCGGAGCGAGGGCAGCGCACAACGCCTCAAGCCCCACATCGATGTCACGATCGCGGGACTCGACCAGGCCGTCGGTGTACAGGGCGAGCAGGCTGCCCGCCGGCAGTTCAACCTCGGCCGCCTCGAAGAGCAGGCCGCCGAGCCCGAGCGGCGGGCCAGCGGGCACATCCAGGAAGGCGGCCGTGCCATCAGGAGTGACCAGAACGGGCTGGAGGTGGCCGGCCCGGGCCAGCGTGCAGACGCGGGAGACCGGATCATAAACGGCACACAGACAGGTGGCGCCGATGTCGTTGACGGCCTCCTGTTCCAGGGGCGCGGTGTTTCCCGCGACGCCGTCGTGATCCGCGGCGAGGCGCGCGACCACGTCGTCCAGACGGGTAAGCAGCTCACCCGGATAAAGATCAATATCGATCAGCGTACGGACAGCGGTACGCAGCCGGCCCATGGTCGCGGCGGCATGGACACCGTGACCGACCACGTCACCGACCACCAGGGCGACCCTGGTTCCAGACATCGCAATCACGTCGTACCAGTCACCACCCACACCAACCTGGGAGCTGGCCGGCAGATAGCGGGAGGCGACCTCCACGGCCGTCTGCTCGGGCAGCCGTTGCGGCAGCAGACTGCGCTGAAGCGCGAGTGCGGTGGTGCGCTCCCGGGTATAGCGACGAGCATTGTCGATCGAGATCGCGGCCCTGGAGCCGAGCTCCTCGGCAAGGACGAGGTCGTCCCGCCTGAAGGACTCCGCATGCCGGTGCCGGCCGAACAGCGCCACCCCGAGCGTGGCTCCCCGGGCCCGCAGCGGCACTGCCATCACCGAATGGAACGCATGCTGGCTGGCCGTGGCGCGGACAGGATCAGCCGCGGCCCTTCGCGCGGCATCAGGATCGGCGGTCCCACTCAGCATGGGCTGGCCCGTTGCCAGGCAGCGGGCTGGCAGTGAGAAGTCCGGGTAGACGCAGAGCTCCCCCAGGCTGACGACGGCATCCAGCTCGCCGTCCACAACGCAGTGGTGGGCGACCCGGCGTAGGGTGACCTGGCCGGCAAGCGGGCCCGGAGCTGGCTCGCCCCCGTGGTACACCGAATCGAGCAGGTCGACGCTGGCCCAGTCCGCAAGCGTGGGGATGGCCATGTCGGCCAGTTCCTGAGCGGTCCGCGTCACGTCGAGGGTGCTGCCGATACGGCTGCTGGCGTCGTCGAGCAGGGCAAGTCGCTGCCGGGCCCAGTACTGCTCGCTGACATCGAAGGCTGCGGCGAACACGCCCAGCACCCGACCGTCCGGGGCCTTGATCGGAGACATGCTGGTGGCCCAGGCATGGTCGCGGGGCTCGGAGGGAACGCGAACGTAGTTCTCGTACACCACCGATCGGCCGGTTTCGACAACCTGGCGCAGCTGCTCGGCGAATCCCTCGTAGCTGGGGTTGCGCAGTGCCTCCATGAACGGCCGCCCGCGTAGGTCGGTCTCGTCAAGACCCAGCATGGATTTCGCGCCGGCGCTCAGCCGCCAGAAACGGGTCTGGGAATCGTAGATGACGATGAAGAGCTCAGCCTGGCGAAACCCCCACTCCACAATCGTCCGATCGCCGACGTGCCCGAACGAGTCGTCCGGTGGATCCGCATATCCCGCCGCCGCGGGAGCGACCAGGAACCACTGGATCCTCCCCGCGGCGTCCCGCAACGGGTACGCGCACAGCACGATATCCAGCTGCCGGCCGTCTCGGTGGCGCACAGCGACTTTCCCGCTCCATCCTCGCTGGTCCGCCACGGCACGGCGGGCCGGACCTGGAACACCGGTGGCAAGAAGGCCGATCCCCAGCTTCCCAACGATTTCATCCGGCGAGTAACCGAGCAGCTGATACGCAGGCGCGCTCCACGCGGTGATGATGCCATGCGGATCCACCGCCGCGGTGGCTGTATTCACCACACCCAAAAGATCATCAATGATCGGGTCGCACGCCTCCATTGTCATCTATCTCGCTCTTCCCCCTCGCGACCCCGTTAGAACCAGGCAATCGCGACCTATGCCGGACAGCCGACGCCGCGGTCAGCCGGAGTCGCCGAGAGCGAGCATGGCCTGGCGGAGCTCGGGGAACGCAACCGATAATCGAAGCCTTCGGTCAGAGCGCGCCTACCGCTTTCCGGCTCACCCAGGGGACGGCACCACGATGAGATCCAGCTCGATCGCCTGGTAACGAGCGACCATCCCCTTCATCTTCGTGACACCGAACTCGTTTCGATCAATCCGGGTGACGGCGTTGAACCGCGTCTCGCCACTGGCCGGTACCACGGCGGTGAGAGTCAGGTCCACCGGTCGGGAGACACCGCGGACGGTGAGTGTACCGGGCACAACCCACGCGCCAGACGCATCCCGAGCTCCGTCGGCGATGAACGTGATATCCGGGTAGGACGCAACATCGAGAAAGTCCGCCGTCCTGAGATGGTCATCCCGTTTGCGGTTGGCGGTGTTGACGCTGCTGGCGTCGAGCACGGCGCGAACGCCGGACTTCTCGACCGGGTCAGCGACGATCACCGCGCCCTCGCGGATCGCGACGATACCGACCACCTTGGCAAGGCCAAACATACCGCGGGTGGTGAACCGCACCATGGAGCGATCGGGGACGATACGGTAGGTGCCGACATGGGGCACCGTCACGGCCCGCGCCGATATCGACTGTCCTGCCATGGTCCCTCCTGACAACCGTGAAAAACCGCGATCATTCCACCACCGCCGGACAGGCGGGAGGCCCTGTGGTAGCACGTCGTTCGGCATACCAGGGCCCCACCAGCCGTCGACGGAATCCAACGAGAAAATCATCCACAGGATGCGCGAATGACATTTACATACATTACCGGTAGGCAGATTGCCCGCCTACCGACGATGAATACTGTCAGTCTAACACGAAAACAAGAGCGCCCGGCAATAGGAGCGTGGATCAAAAAACAAGGCTGAGGCACGGACGTCGCGAGGCGCGGGGATGCTTCGACTTGTCCAGCCCCGCATCCGGTCACGCCCGGCCACCGCCGGATCCAACGTCGCCGTAAGAGCACCCGGCAATAAGAGCGACCGGCAATAGGGGCGTGGATCAAGGAGCGGGGCTGGGGAGCGTGCCCTGGCCCCGCGACGCCGCGTCCCCTATTGCCGGTCGCTCTTAGTGGTCGCCGCCGGAAGTTCG
>NZ_CAKJTO010000086.1:0-18170 GCF_917627405.1 Protofrankia sp. Cj5 | reverse complement strand
AGACAACGACACCGCTATGATCATTGACTGTGACCGTGCCGCGCCAGCCGTCCGCAGGCCAGACCGATGATCCACACGATGGGCGGCAGAGCACAGCTCACCCGCACCACGCCGATACCGATACCGATACCGATACCGTGATCGACGTCGCCGAGGTCGAGAAGACGTTCGTGCTGCGGCGCAGGGCCGGCCGGTTTCGCCGCGAACGAGTGGACGTGCCGGCCGTAACCGATCTGACCTTCCGTGTCCGGGCCGGCGAGATGGTCGGGTATCTGGGCCCGAACGGCGCCGGCAAGTCCACGACCATCAAAATGCTCATCGGAATCCTGACGCCCACCACCGGCCGCATCCGGGTCAGCGGTCTTGATCCTTCCCGGCAGCGGATACAGCTGGCCCATCGCCTGGGGGTGGTCTTCGGACAGCGCACAACGCTGTGGTGGGACCTGCCGCTGCGGGACAGTTTCAACCTGCTCCGGCATATCTATCATGTTCCAGCCGCCCGATTTCGACAGAATCTGGACCGTTTCGTCGACATCCTCGAACTGGCTCCTTTCCTCGACACCCCCGTCCGCCAGCTGTCATTAGGCCAGCGCATGCGCGGCGATCTCACCGCCGCGCTGCTGCATGACCCCGAAATCGTCTACCTTGATGAGCCGACAATTGGTCTTGATGTCGTGTCCAAGACCGCGGTGCGCGAATTCCTTACCGGCCTCAACCGCGAACACGGGACAACGGTCCTGCTCACGACCCACGACATGACCGACATCGAGCAGCTGTGCCCCAGAGTGCTGGTCATCGATCAGGGCCGGCTCGGCTTCGACGGGCTGTTGACCGATCTGCGCGCCCGCATCGGTGGCGAACGCACTCTGATCGTCGATCTTTCTGGACCGCACCCGCCGATCGACGTCGCTGGTGCCAGGGTGGTGCGGGTCGACGGGCCACGCCAGTGGCTGGCGTTCCCTACAGCGGCAAGCGCGGCACCGTTGGTCACCGCGATCGCCAACCGCTACCCCCTGGTGGACCTGTCCATCCGGGAGCCCGCGATCGAAGACGTCATCGCCCAGCTCTACGCCGCGGGCATGAGCGGGACGCCCCTGCCCAGCCAGACCGGCCCGAAACCCAACCCGACAACCGCACGGTGATGACCTGATCACGATGACAGCCCCACTCATCACCTACCTCACCGTCACCCGATGCAGCGCCCGCCGATACGCGAGCTACCGAGCCGCGACCGCCGCCGGAGCATTCACCAACACCGTTTTCGGGATCATTCGCGCCTACGTCCTGCTCCAGGTCTGGAGCCAACGGCCAGGTCTCGGTGGGTACGACACTGCCGGCGTGGTCACGTTCGTGTTTCTCGGACAGGCGCTGATCACATCCATGGCGCTGTTCGGCGGCGGCATCGAGCTGCCGGAACGCATCCGCTCCGGCGCTGTGGCCGTGGACCTGGCCAGGCCGGTGAACCTCCAGGCCTGGTGGCTGGCGGATGACGCCGGACGCGGCGCCGTCCAACTGGTCGTCCGCGGGGTGCCGCCGATGGCGGTCGCCGCGGTCCTGTTCGACCTGCGCATCACCAGCGACCCGACCATCTGGGGGCTGTTCGCGTTATCCATCATGCTGGGCTTCCTGGTCAGCTTCGGGCTGCGTTATCTGATCGCTCTCGCTTCGTTCTGGCTACTCGATCAACGCGGTCTGGAAAACGCCTACACCCTGTGCGCGGTGTTCTTCTCCGGTGTCTCCGTCCCTCTTGCCATCATGCCCGCCGTGCTGCGGGCCACGGCCCAGGCCCTGCCGTTCGCCGCCATGATGCAAATACCAGCGGACATCTTTCTGGGCAAGCGTACGGACACGTCACTGTTCACGGGGCTCGCCTTCCAGGTCGCGTGGGCCGCCGCGCTGTTCGGGATCGGTGGCCTTCTCACCGCTCAGGCCACCCGGAAGCTGGTGATCCAGGGTGGGTGAGAACGCCGGCCCGGCGCCCCGGCTGGAACCGGAAAGACATGCGGCGGCCGGAAACCATGACCGCTTCCTCCTGGTACGCCAGTACCTCCTGTTCGCCGGGATGTGGACGCGGGCATCCTGGCAGTACCGCGCATCGGTGCTGCTGCTGACGATGGGACAGTTTCTCGCGACCGGCCTTGACATCGCGGTGATCAAAGTGCTGTTCACAAACGTGCCGCGGCTCGCCGGCTTCAGCCTCGCCGAGGTGGCCTTCCTCTACGGGACGTCCGCCACCTCGTTCGCCGTGTCCAATCTGCTCTTCGGGTCGATGGAGCGCATCGGCGAACGCATCCGCGACGGCAGCCTCGACGTGATGCTGGTCCGGCCGGTCGGGCTGCTTGTCCAGGTCGCCACGGACGGCTTTTCACCACGTCGGCTCGGTGGCCTCGCTCAGGGGCTTGGGGTACTCGGGCTTGCGATCGCCGGGTTGGACGTCCCGTGGAACACGGGCCGGGTGCTGCTCGTACCCGTGCTGCTGACAGCCGGTGTCGCCCTGTTCAGCGCGATCTGGATCATCGGTGCGGCCGTCCAGTTCTTCGTCCAGCAGACAGCGGAGGCGATGAACTCGGTCACCTACGGCGGCAACTTCCTGACGCAGTACCCGATGTCGCTGTATGGACGGCAGGGCATGCGGACGCTGACCTTCATCGTGCCGCTGGCCTTCCTCAATTGGCAGCCCGCGCTGTACGTGCTCGCGAAGCCCGACCCGCTCGACCTACCGATCATGGTCCGCTTCGCCTCACCGCTGGTCGCCGCCGCCGGGCTCGCGCTCGCCGCGGCCGCATGGCGTACTGGCCTGCGGCACTACCGGTCGACCGGAAACTGATCATCAACATATGCCGGTGACGCATCCATACCGTGACCGCGATATCACGATCGTGATCATTGGCACGGCGGCACGGCTATGCCGTGGTAGGTGTTACCGCGGCACTCGTCTCCCGCTCATCCGGTGCGCCTGTCGCGGTCATTTCCCCGGTTATTGGCAGGCAGGCATGCCGCAGGTTCCAGACATCACCCGCACGCCCGTGCAGGAACGTCGTGGACAGCGGCGGGACGTCGATACGCCAGAACACCTCCGCTGGCGACCGCAGCACCGCGACCAACGCGGCGCGGATCACGGCCGGATGCGTCACCGCGATGGTGCGTCCCGATACCCGCGCGCCGCGCGCCAGCCACTGCCCGACACGGCCGATGAGCTCGGCCACGGACTCGCCACCGTGCGGCGCCTGGGCCGGGTCACCGACCCAGGCCGCAAGATCGGCTGATGGGATCTCCGCAAGCGCGCGCCCCCGCCAGTCCCCCATATCCAGGTCACGCAGTGCCGGATCAGCTGTGGCGCCGGCCAGGCCGAGCGCGTCCGCTGTCTGACGGGTACGCAGCGACGTGTCACACAACACGAGGTCAGCACGGCGGGCTCCGACGGCCGCGAAGCGGCGCAGCTCCCCGGCGTCGAGTCCTTCATCACTCGGGAACCGCGCGGCCCGCGTCGCGGCGGTCGGCGCGTGACTGATCAGCGTGAGGCGCGGCGGGCCGGTGCCAGGACCGGTCATGCCTCGGTGGCGACCAGCGATCCAGCCCCGGGCGCGCCGCGGCCCCCCGGCGAGCCAGCCGCTGCCGAAGCCCGCAGCGCGCGATCGGTCAGCGCCCCGAACAACAGGCCGATCGTCGCCCAGAGCGTCACGTTGATCGCTAATGAGGCGACGCGGAACCGCCACAGCACATCAGCGGGAAAAGCGTCCGGGGTCTCGTGCACCTGCGGCAGGAGGTAATAGGCCAGCCCGACTATCACCAGCCCACCGGCCAGGGCCAGCAATGCCGCGTCCCAGGCACCGAACCTCGCCGTGAGCCGCCGAGCCGTCACGCAACCGCCGATGACCACCGACAACGCAATCAACATCATCGTGAAATACAGGCTGGTGCGTTCGCCGATGGTGTCCGGATTACCGATGGACGGCGGGTTGGCCGGATATTTCAGGGCAGGCACAAGGTACATTCCCATGAATCCCGCGAGCGCCACGAACGCCGCCGTCCCGCGCGCCCCCAGCGCGCCGAGGCGGCCCTGTGCGCAGGCATAGGCAAGGGAGAAGAGGCCGCCGAGCGCGACACCGAACGCCAACAGGCCCGTCAGCAAGCCGATGGTGTTCTGCAGCGCCCGGGGAACGAGTTCTGTTCCGTGTACGCCCTCGGCGGCTTCCCGCGCCGACTCGAAGGCGATCGCGCGCCCGACCTCGCTCTCCCCAAGGACCTTGGCGACGGCGAAGGAAAACACGGCGGCCACCACGCCCACCAACATCCCACGAATCAACAGGGCGCGAACCATCTCGGAACCCGCTCAGTGGCAGGGGAAGCCGAGCAGATGACGGGCGTCGTGCACGAACTCGTGGACATAGCTGCCGCCCACAAGCGATACCGCGCCCTGCTCGGCGCCGACAAAGTACAGCAGGAGCAGCGCCAGGACCGAGCCGAAGATCGCAAATGGGGCCAGCTCACGCAACGGGATCGTCGGCAGGGCCGCGGGCGTGGCCGGAACGTTGGCGGCAGGATACGCCAGTGCAGATGCCATTGCGAGACCTCCACAGGAATCACGCGTTCCACTCGGCAGGACATGTCCGGCGATGGGTCTGACTCCCGACGTCGCTCCTTGTGGGCGGGCCGGTCACAGTGGCGCGACCGCGCCGGATTCACACCGGCTTCCAGCACTCGGACATCAGAGAGACAATCAGCAGCCAACCCTCACGTCAAGTCTCATCAATCACTCAACCGTCCGGGGGTCCGGGCGGCTGGGGTCCGGGCGGACCGACGCCAGCCCGAGCCATTCATGATCATATATGCGAGCGGGCTCGCGGCACCCACAGTCACCATCACCGGTAGACGGATGCCGCGACCCGGGCATGCGGATCAAGATCCCGGAACGGGACGACCCGCCGGCCCAGTGGCGCGATCGCCAGCGGGACCATCTTGAACGACGCCACACCGAACGGGATGCCGATAACTGTCACACACAGCACCAGGCCGAAGATCAAATGACCGATCGCAAGCCACCACCCAGCGATCAAGAACCACAGCAGGTTGACCAGGAAAAGCATGACCGGAGCGTCACCGGGCTGGTCGACCACGACCCGGCCGAAGGGCCAGACGACGTAACCCGCCAGCCTGAAAGCCGCGATCCCGAACGGGATCGTCACAATCAGCAGGCAACACACAATACCGGCGACAAGATAACAAACAGCCAGCTCAAACCCGGCGAACAACAGCCAGAAAACGTTTCCCACCATCCGCATAACACTTTCCTACCCGGTCGGAGGGCTACGATCCGGCCCGGCCCGGCCCGAAGCCTGGATCCAGCGGGGCGAAGATCGCGCCTATACCACACGCGTCGCAGCCGCCACCTTCTTGACGGTGGCCCTGACTATGCCCTTGGTCGCCGGCACGCCCTGGCACTCTGCTACCTCCGGATATTCATAAGTTCACCCGGCTCAGGACTTTCGCCCCATTTTCCCATAATTATCATGAGCTGTAGCATGCCGGGGAGGCGGAAGTTCAGAGCGTCCGGAACGTCCGGACGTCACGTTAACCCGCACCGACGTATGTGGCACGAATCGACCGCGCGCCGGATCCCATCCCGCTTCGGAGACCTCCACGACGGCGCTCGACGCATCCTGACACCGCCCGGACGGCAGAAGGAGCAACATGGTGAACGACAGGAACGCAACGGACCAGGCAGCGGACCAGCCGTTGCATGTACAGGGCCGGGACGCGGTCATCGCTGGTTCCGCTGGCGTGCGGTGGCGCGGCGGCGAGCCACCCGACTACCATCTGTCAAAAGTGACAATGCCCCAGGAACGCACCCACGAGCACGCCAAGGGGTCCTTGGCCGACATCGTCGAACGCGTGGTCCAGGTCTTCGAGATGGAGGTCTCCCACAAGAAAGACCCGGCCCAGTGGGTCAGCATGGTCACCGACCAGTTCCGTACCCGCGTCAACGGAGGCCCCTGGGCAAACAGCCAGGACCTCGTTGAAAGAGGCAGTTACAACATCCTCATAGGTGAGAACCCCTACTACTCGGCGAGCGACGAGACCTTCGAATCCTCCCATCAGGTCTTCCTCAAGGCCCTTCCCGGCGGCTTCTTCTGGGAGATCCTGGAGGTCTACTCACCGCCGCCTGTAATCACTTTCAAGTGGCGCCACTGGGGTACCTTCAGCGGACCCTACAAAGGGTTCGAGCCGACCGGTGAACGCGTCGAGATGTTCGGTGTCAGCGTGGCCCGCGTCGCCGACGACCTCAGACTGCTCGAGGTCGAGCACTTTTACGACAACACCGAATTTCTTGGCCGGCTGAGCGGCAACCACCCGGTGTCATAGGCTGCCGGGCGCACGGCAATGTTCTCTCCCGTGCGCCCAGCGCCCCGTTCCCACCACAATGACGGCGATCACAATGACGGCGATGGCGATCCCCGTCGGGAACCCAGCGGAGAACGGTGATTCAGACCGTGACGGGAATACAGGACCAGCCACGTTGCACAAACGTGGGGCGCCGAACAGGGGTACCAGCCAGGGAAAGCGTCGGGTAGCGCTCCAGCAGGCTGCGCAGGGCTGTCTCGAGCTCCACCCTGGCCAGCGGCGCCCCCACGCAGAAGTGGACGCCGCCGCCGAAAGCGACGTGCGGATTCGGTTCCCGGCCGACATCGAACTCGTCAGCCCGTTCGAAGACCTCGGGGTCGCGGTTGGCCGAACCGAGCAGCGCCGCGATCCGTTCCCCCGCCCGCACGACGACCCCACCGATCTCCACGTCGGCCATGGCGGTCCGTTCGAAAAGGTGCAACGGCGAGTCAAAACGCAGGAACTCCTCGGCCGCGGTGGCGGCCAGTTCCGCCGGCTGGCGGGCGAGGCGCCGCTGTTGCTCGGGGTGGCTCAGCAACGCCACCATGCCGTTGCCGAGGCAGTTGACACTGGCCTCGTGCCCGGCATTGAGCAACACCACAACGGTGGCGACCAGCTCGTCCTCGGCCAGCCGGTCGCCCTCCTGCTCCGCCTGGACGAGATGGGTGATCAGGCCATCGTCCGGACGCCGGAGACGCTCGGCGGCAAGGGCGTGTACGTAGGCACTGAACTCGGCGGCCGCCACCCGTGCCGCGGCCTCCTGCGCGGGACTGCGCTCGTATTCGTTCATCTTCACCAGATCGGCCGACCACGGGCGTAGCAGGTGCCGGTCGCTGTCGGGAATACCGAGCAGCTCCGCGATGACCATCACCGGGAGCGGCTCAGCGTACTCGGCGATCAGGTCGAACGGTTGCCCGTCGCGCGCCCGCGCCTCGATTCCGTCGAGCAGGACCTGGCACAGCTCGCGGATGTGCGGCCGCAGCCGTTCGATGTTGCCACGGGCGAACGCCTTGCCGAGCAGCCCGCGCAACCGGGTGTGCTTCGGTGGCTCACAGCCCAGGATGGAGTCCCGCTCCAGCTTGTTGAAACCGGCCCACAGCTCCTCGGGCAGGCGTGGCTGGCAGATCCGGCCCAGCCCACGGTGGCGCACCACCGCGTCGGCATCACGGTAGCGGGCCGCCAGCCACATCCCGAGGTCGTCGTTCCACACCGGCCGGCCGGCGGCCCGAAGCTCGGCGAAGACCGGATACGGGTCATGGACAAGATCATGGCTACGTGGGTCGAAGCGGCCTGCGTGAGCATTGACCCGATGGGACGGGACCACCGCGCGCTCCTTCCGGGACGGCTACCCCCACCCCACCATGGAACCAGCGCGGATCGGCACACGGCGGGCAGACCCGGCCCTATCCCCCGCCACAGCCTGCGTTGTTGATCACGTCAGCCACGCAGGCTAACGCAGCGTGCCCAACCAGTTGGCGAGCAGCTGCCGACCGGGGTCTCCGGACTTCTCCGGATGGAACTGGGTGGCGCACAGCGGCCCCCGCTCCACCGCGGCGGCAAAAGGCTCACCATGCTCGGCCACGGTGTCCTCGGGCGTCGGCTTGGCCGCGTACGAGTGGACGAAGTAGAACCGGACGGCTTCGGGCAGCCCGTCGAACAGCACCGTGCCGGCCGGCGGGGCCACCGTGTTCCAGCCCATATGCGGGAGGATCGGCGCGGCGAGACGCCGTACCTCGCCCGTGAGCACGCCGAGCCCCGGGGTCCGCACCCCGTGCTCGTCTCCCAGGTCGTAGAGAACCTGCATACCCACGCAGATCCCGAGGACCGGACGCCCGCGGGCGACACGCTCACGGATAACCGCCGCCCCGCCGACCGCGGTGATCCCGGCCATGCAGGCGGCGAAAGCACCCACCCCGGGCACCACGAGCCCGTCCGCGGCCCTGGCCGCAGCCAGGTCGGACGTCACGGTCACGTCGGCACCGACCCGCGCAAGCGCCCGCTGCGCGCTGCGCAGGTTCCCCGATCCGTAGTCGAGGACAGCCACCTTCGGAGCCGTCACCGCCGCCCCCCGCGCGGGACGCGTGCCCCGGTCACGGTCCTCACCCCGGTCACAGAACGCCCTTGGTGGATGGCACGCCGACCACCCGCCCATCGCGGGCCACCGCGTCCCGCAGCGCCCGTGCCACGGCCTTGAACTGCGCCTCGACCACATGGTGCGCGTTGCGCCCCGACACCACCCGCACGTGCAGCGCGATCCGCGCGGCGGCGGCTATCGACTCGAACACATGACGGGTCAGCGTCGTGTCGTAGGTGCCGATGAGCTCGATCAGCTCCGGCTCGACGACCACGCAGTACGGCCGGCCGGACAGGTCCACCGCCGCCTGCACCAGCGCTTCATCCAGGGGTACCAGCGCATCACCGAACCGCCGGATCCCGGTCTTGTCGCCGAGTGCCTCGCGCAGCGCCTCACCGAACGCGATCGAGGTGTCCTCGACCGTGTGGTGCGCGTCAATATGCAGATCGCCGCGGGTACGCACGGTCAGGTCGAACCCGCCGTGCTTGCCAAGCTGGCTGACCATGTGGTCGAAGAACGGGACCCCGGTGAACGACGACGACACGCCCGTGCCATCGAGGTCCAGATCGACGACGACGTGCGACTCCAGGGTCTTGCGTTCGATCCGGGCGGTGCGGCTCATGCGTGCCCTGCCTTCCCGGAAGCCGGTTGCCGGGTGGCCGCCGGGTGATCGGAGCACGCCGGCGTCGTGGCCGGGTCGGCCAGCAGCACGCCGACGGCCGCGAGAAAGGCGTCGACCTCGCTGGGAAGACCGGCGGTGACCCGCAGCCAGCCAGCCAGGCCGACGTCGCGGACGAGGACGCCCGCGTCGAGCAAGGCCTGCCAGGCCGCGCGTTGATCGGGAAACCGCCCGAACAGCACGAAGTTCGCGTCGCTGGGCGCCACGGCGCAGCCGAGCCCGGTCAGTTCGGCCACCATCCGGTCCCGTTGCGCCTTCACCGCCTCGACGGTGCCGAGCAGCTCGTCGGCGTGCGCGAGCGCCGTGCGCGCGACCGCCTGCGTGAAGGTGGACAGATGGTACGGCAGACGCACGAGCTGCAACGCGTCGATGACGGCCGAGTGCGCGGCAAGATAACCGACCCGGGCGCCGGCGAGCGCGAACGCCTTGCTCATCGTCCGGGTCACCACCAGCCGCGGCCGTGACGGCAGCAGGGCGAGAGCGCTTGCGACCCCGGCCCGCCTGAACTCCGCGTAGGCCTCGTCCACGACAACCATGCCGGTACCGGTCTCGTCGACCGCGGCGCACGCGGCGGCCAGCACGTCGTTCGGCAGCGCGGTGCCGGTGGGGTTGTTCGGCGACGTGAGGAAGACCAGGGATGGCCGATGCCGGCGGATCGCCTCGGTCACCGCGGCCGGGGTGATGGTGAAGTCGGGTTCACGGGGCTCGCCGGCCCAGCCAGTCCCGGTCGCCATCGCGATAAGCCGGTGCATCGTGTAGGACGGCTCGAAACCGAGCGCGACCCGGCCGGGCCCGCCGAACGCCTGACACAGCTGCTGGAGCACTTCGTTCGACCCGTTCGCCGCCCACACCTGATCGGTACGCAGCCCGAAACCGGCGTCCGGGGTGAGGTAGTAGGCGAGATCCGCCCGAAGCGCCTCAGCCTGGCGGTCTGGGTACCGGTTGGCCTCGGTGGCCGCGAGCGCCGCGGCCTTGCCCATGGCGTCCACCAGGCCCGCGGACGGCGGATGCGGATTCTCGTTGGTGTTGAGCAGCACCGGAACGTCGAGTTGCGGGGCGCCGTACGGCGCCTGGCCCCGCAGGTCGTCGCGCAATGGCAGTTCGTCGAAGGTCAGCGGGCGTGTCATGCGGCCCTGGCCCTGGCCCTGGCCACCGGCCCACCACCGGAAGATGAATCATGCTCTGCCATCGCATGTGCGGTCATCGCACGTACACCTCCACCGCGTGGGCGTGGACAGGGCAGACCGCGCCGAGAACGGCCGGCACGTCCAGCGCCGTGGGCGGGAGCCCGCACGGCCGCGAAGCCGGCGGCAGGCCCGTGCGCGGATCGAACATTCTCAGCACGACGACAAGACTATCCATACGCGAACTCAGGCGCGGGCGGGAAGGGAGCGGGCGGGAAGGGGGAAGGGGAAGGCGGGAAGGTAGCCGCGGGAAGGCGACAGTGTGCGGAAAGGGCGAGGATGGGAAGATGATGGTGGGGAAATGACAGTTCACGGCGCCGCGGAGAACGACCTGGGCATGGCCGGCATCGGCCCGCCGCCGGCCGCGGACACGCCGCCGGCAGCCCGCGGCCGGGCACTCGACCGGCTTGAGCGCCTCGTCGCCGGCTACGGAGCGCAGGCACGCCCGCTCCGGCGAGTGATCGCGCTGCTGACCGAACGGCCGTGGACCATCGGCGACCTCGTCCGCGCCTCGGGGGTGGCCCGCCGTAATGTCGAAGAGATCCTCGACTGCCTCGCCGATGACCTGCGGGAGGAGCCGGGGCGGCCCGGCGGCGCGGTAATGATCAAAGAGTCACTGGTAGTCACCTATCGAGACCATTTCGGCTTCGACGAGCTCCGCCGCACCCAGCTCACCGATCCGCTCGCGCAACGCCTCGCCGCGCGCCAGGCCCTGGTGGACACCATGGCCGAGCTTGTGGCCGCGGCACCACCGTCGCGCGTCGACCTCGACCACGTCCCGGCCACCGGAGAGACCGCTGCTCGGCGCGCGTTGTGGATGGACTCCACCTACGACCTCGCCGGGGCGCGCCTGCTGTGCATCGGCGATCATGATCTCACTTCGCTGGCGGCCTGCTCCCTTGTCCCGAACCTGTCCGTGACCGTCGTCGACCTCGATGAACGGCTGCTGGAGTTCATCGATGCCCAGTCCAGGCGGAGGGGCCTGGACATCCGCTGCCTGTTCGCCGACCTGCGCTTCGGGCTGCCTGCCGTCACCGAGTCCTGGGCCGATCTGATCTTCACCGATCCGCCGTACACTCCCGAGGGGGTGACCCTCTTCCTGCAACGAGGGCTGGCCGGCCTGCGTGACACCCTGCGTGGCCGGCTGCTGCTCGCCTACGGGCACAGTGATCTGCATCCGGCGCTCGGCTGGAAGGTACAGCGCGCCGTCAGCGACCTGCATCTCACCGTTGAGGCGATTATGGCGGACTTCAACGGCTACGACGGTGCCGAGGCCGTGGGCGCGGCCAGTGACCTGTACGTCTGCCGGCCGACCGCGGCCACCTGGCGGCAGCTGGCTGGCGCGGCTCCCGGCCCCCGAGGCCGCGCCGCGATCTACACCCGGGGCCGGCAGGCGGTGGAAAGCGGCAGCGCGGGGCCGTCACCGGCGGCCGCCCAGGAGCTGCTGGCGGCGGCCGCGGCCGGCCTCGACGGTGGCCGGCTGGTGTTCATCGGCGACGGCGCTCCGGATGCCTCGCCCTCGGGGCCCGCCCATGTCCGTCTCGCCACGGCGCTGCGGAACGGGCTGCCACGGTCGGTCAGCGGACGCGGCCGGGTGCAGGTGGCCGCGGACCTGACAGCTGATCCGGGACCGTGGCTCGCCCGGACCCTGCTCGCGGTCAACGCCGACCGGCTGGTCGCCCTTGTCCCAGCTGGTCATACCGATCTGGCGGACCCCGCCTCCTTTGGTGCGCTGGGCGGGCTGGTGGCGCCGAAATGGCGGCTGTGCTGGCGGCGGCTTGCCGGCGAGCGGCTCGCCCTGGTCGAGGCGGCCCCGATCGAGACCGCCGAGCTGACCGCGGGGGAAGGCATGGTCCGCTGGCTGCTCGACCGTGCCCACGGCAAGGTCGGCAACGTCTGGGCGGAGGCGCTGGCCCGGGGCGCGGCACCGGGCGCCGCCGGTTCACTCACCAGGAAGGACGCCCGAGCAGCCGTCGAGACAGCCGTAGCCGACCCGGGGCTGCTCGCCGCGACGCTGATGGACCTGCCCCGCCACCAGATCGCACGCATCGCGGCCCAGGTCGCCCGCACCACCGACACCCGCCCCACCCACGCCCGCACCACCGATAGATGCACCCACCGATAGGCGAGCCCGGTCGGCCGGCGGAGATCCGGATACGGGAATGTCCGGGAGACCCTGGAGAACCCAGCAACCTCACAGCTTGTGTTCAGCATCGCTGAAGTCCCGTTGCCCACCATCAATGTCAGAGCGCCGGCACGGTCGGGCGCGGACACGGAGGGCAGCCCATGAGCTTGATGATGCTGGGGTCATCCGAACATCCGGAGTCAGCCGAGGCCGCCACCACGCACCCACAGCCACCCATAGACGCGTCACTGTCCGTACCCACCGCCGTCCCCGGCACAGTATCGGCGCCACCAGCCTCGCCCGCGGTCCATCCGTACGCACCGCGGCACTGGTGGCGCGACGTGGCCGGCCTGTGCGCGTACGCGAGCATGATCGTCGTGGTGGCCCTGTGGCTCGCGCACGGCGGCATCGCCAGCCTCACCGGGAGCGCTGGCATCCTGACCGGTCTCGGCCGGCTCACCGGACTGGTCGCCGCGGACCTGCTGCTCATCCAGGTGCTGTTGATGGCGCGCATTCCCTGGGTGGAACGCGGCTACGGCCAGGATGAACTCACCCGGCGTCATCGCCTGGTTGGTTTCGCCTCGTTCAACCTGGTGCTCGCCCACATCGTTTTGATCATCCTGGGCTATGCGGCGTCGGCC
This sequence comes from Protofrankia sp. Cj5, assembly GCF_917627405.1. Taxonomy (NCBI): domain Bacteria; kingdom Bacillati; phylum Actinomycetota; class Actinomycetes; order Frankiales; family Frankiaceae; genus Protofrankia; species Protofrankia sp. Cj5. The sequence goes on along the minus strand of NZ_CAKJTO010000086.1, from coordinate 5,086 downwards.
CGGACCGGCCTCGTCAGCCAGGCATGGGACCTCATCGCCAACTACCCCGGCATGCTGCTGGCAACGACCGGATTCGCGCTGCTCGTGATGGTCGTCGTCACCTCGGTGCGCGCGGCCCGACGGCGGCTGCGCTACGAGTCCTGGCACCTGCTGCACCTGTACGCCTACCTCGGGGTGGGGCTGTCCATCCCCCATGAGCTGTGGACCGGCGCGGACTTCACCTCGACAGCGTGGGCGAGGGTGTACTGGTGGACGGTCTACGCCGCCGCGGCCGGCAGCATCATCGTGTTCCGCCTCGGCCTGCCCGCGTTGCGCACCTGGCGGCACAGCCTCGTCGTTGACCGCGTCGTCGCCGAGGCGCCCGCTGTCGTGTCCCTGCACCTGCGCGGCCAGGCGATCGAACGGATGCACGCGAGTGCTGGGCAGTTCTTCATCTGGCGGTTCATGACCGGACCAGGGTGGTCACGCGGGCATCCCTACTCGCTGTCCGCACCGCCGCACCCGCGCTGGCTGCGGATCACCGTGAAGGACCTCGGGGACGGCAGCCGCGCACTCGCCCGCGTACGGCCCGGCAGCAGGGTACTCATCGAGGGCCCCTACGGCCGGCTCACCGCTGCCGTCCGCCAACGACGCCGCCTGACGATGATGGCTTCCGGTATCGGCATCACCCCGGTCCGAGCGCTGCTGGAAGAACTCGACTACTCCCCCGGTGAAGCGACGCTGGTCTACCGGGCCAGCACCGAGGAGGATTTCATCTTCCGCTACGAGCTGGACATGCTGGCCGCGAAACGCGGCGTCCGCGTCATCTACCTGCCTGGGCACCGTTCGCCGGACCGCTCGTCATGGCTGCCGGAACGCTTCTCCCACCTGTTGGACGACGACGCGCTGCGGCAGATCGTGCCCGACATCGCCGATCACGACGTGTTCATCTGCGGTCCCGACGCCTGGATGGACGCCGTACGGGACGCGGCGCTGCTGGCCGGGGTCCCATCCGAACAGCTGCACCTGGAACGCTTCCGTTGGTGAGCGGCGCGCGGGACGGGAGACGCGGTCTGGCGGACTCGCGGGAGCGCGTCCCCCGCCCACGGCGTCCAGACCACAACCACGGCAGCCTCAGAAAGGACTCCGGCATGCGCCGCATCGTGCTCGCCGTCGCATCGACGGTCGCCGGCCTCGTGCTGTTGTTCAGCTACCGCACCAGCACCGGCACCGGCATGGCCGCGACGGCGGTCACCAGCTCCGGCGGCAGCTCTGGCGATGGTTCCAGCGGCGTCTCCAGCGGATCGACGACGCTGACGGGATCCGAGGTCAACACCAGGTGGGGTGTCGTCCAGGTACAGATCACTGTCGACGCTGGCCGGATCGTCAACGCCGGGACCGTTCAGGTGCCGGACCACAACCCGCGCGACGTGGAGATCAACCGGGTGGCGATCCCGATCCTCAACTCCGAGGCCGTGGCCGCCCAGAACGCGAAGATCGATGTGGTCAGCGGCGCGACCGTCACCAGCGACGGCTACATCCGTTCGCTGCAGTCCGCCATCGACGCGGCACACCTGTCATGACGGCCTGGGCAGCGGGGTCGATGTCCCGGCGGGCGTGGGTCGAGCAGATCATGGGCATGCCCGTCAGCCTGCACCTGCGCGGGCCCCGAGCGGCCGGCGACAGCGCCGTCGAACAGCTCGTCACAGCGCTCTTCGCCCATCTGCGCGCGGTGGACGCCCTGTTCAGCACCTACCGAGCGGACAGCGAGATCATGAGGCTGAACCGGGGCGAACTGCGTCTGGACGCCTGTGACCCCCTTGTCCAGGAGGTCGCGGACCTGTGCGCCGAGGCCACCCGGCGCACCGACGGCTACTTCAGCGCCGAGCTACCGGCGCCCGGCCATCCGACCGGGACTGGGACCACGGCTGGGACCGGGACCGCCGCTGGAGCCAGCGCCGGCCGCCGCTGGTTCGACCCGTCCGGGCTGGTCAAGGGCTGGGCGGTCGAGCGTGCCGCGGCGAGGCTGACAGCGATCGACGGCCACGACTACTACCTGAGCGCGGGCGGGGACATCGCCGCGTACGTGGCTGACCCGGTGTCCCCGGCCTGGAACGTCGGAATCTGTGATCCTTTTGACAGCACGCGCGTGCTCGCCACCGTGCCCGTCCGCTCGGGTGGGGTGGCGACCTCAGGCAGCGCGGCGCGTGGCGCGCACATCATGAATCCGAGGACAGGCCGGCCCGCGAGTTCGGACCTGCTGGCGGTGACGGTTACCGGTCCATCACTGATGTGGGCGGACGTGTATGCGACCGCCGCGTTCGCCCGCGGCTCCGATGCGCTGGCATGGCTCGCGGGCCTGGACCGGACAGCGGCTCTGGTGGTCACCGCGGACGGCGCGCGGCACGCCACGCCCGGATTCGGCGGGGCCGAGCCCGCGCGGCGGTCCACACCCGATGGGCAGCGACAGCCGACCGCTGACACGTGACTGGCGGTAGCGAGAGCAACGCTGTGACCCCGTCCCTGACCAACGGGTCGAACACCCGGAGGCACGGCCGCATAAGCTCGACGTTCGTCTCGCCGTTCCCAACGCCCGTGCGGATGTCCACGAACGGAGCGTAATCACGCGGCCGGCGCAATCACACCGCACAAGCCGGGAGGGACCCAGGTGCCGACCACGTACGAGCAGAAACTCGCCTGCGAACAGAAATATGTCGACACCCTGTACAGCCGGCTGGACGACCTGCGCGACCGGACCCGCGAGCAGTTGCGCGCCGTGCTGCTGGAACCGGGCACCGGCACCCCGCAGTCACGGGTCGAGCGGGATGCCTTCGCCACCGCGTACTCCGACCGGATCGGCCAGCTCGACGCCGCCGAGGGACGGCTGTGTTTCGGCGCGATGGACTTCGGTGCCATAGATGACGACGCGATAGACGCGATAGACGACGACGCCACAGGTGGCGGTGCCATGGAGCTCGGCGCGCCGAACTCCGGCGCCCTGGATCACAGCCCGCTGGGCCGTGCCGACCACCAGCGTGTCTACATTGGGCGTATCGGTCTTTCCGACGACGAGCACGAGCCCATGCTGGTCGACTGGCGGGCCCCGGTGGCCACCACCTTCTACCAAGCGACCCTCGCCAACCCGCACGGCCTGCGCAGGCGCCGGCACCTACGTGCCAAAGGGCGGGAGATCAGCGGATTCACCGACGACGTGCTCGACATCGCGGGCGCGCGGAACGGATTCGCCGGCGGATCAAACGGATCAAGCAGTGACGGGCCGCTGCTGGAGGCCCTGTCCGCACCCCGCTCCGGCCGTATGCACGACATCGTCGCGACGTTGCAGGCCGAGCAGGACGCGGTGATCCGCGCTGACTCGTCCTGCGTCCTGATCGTCGACGGCGGACCGGGCACCGGCAAGACCGCGGTGGCCCTGCACCGGGCCGCCTATCTGCTCTACACCGAACGGGAACGGCTCGCCCGCTCCGGCCTCCTGGTGGTCGGCCCGAGCCCGATTTTCCTGCGTTACATCGAACAGGTGCTGCCCTCCCTCGGTGAGACGGGTGTGGTTTTCGCGACCCCGAGCCGGCTGTTCCCCGGCGTCGACGCCGTCGGCGACGAGGACGGCCGCGTCGTCGCCCTCAAGGGGGATCTGCGGATGGCCAGGCTGGTGGCCGAGGCGGTGAAGGCCCGCCAGGAGGTCCCGGCACACGATGTGGACGTCCCCTACGACGGCGCCGTGCTCCGTCTTGAGCGTCGCGCTGTCGAGAATGCCCGCACCCGGGCACGGCGCAGCCGCCGTCCGCACAACATGGCCCGGCGGGTGTTTGTCCGGGAGACAATCGCCGCCCTCACCAACCAGGTGGTCGCGAACCTTGCCGGTGGCCTGCTTGACGGCGACGAACGGGAGGAGATCGCCGCCTACCTGCACGCCGACCAGGGAGTCCGGGCGGCCATCGACGCGATGTGGCCGCGGCTGACCCCCGAGGCGTTGCTCGCCGATCTGTTCGCCACACCCGCCCGGCTCGCCACCGCCGCGGCCGCCGCCAAGCTGACCAAGCACGAGCAGCACCTGTTGCACCGCCCGCCCGACACCGCAGCCGCATGGACGCCGGCCGACGTGCCGCTGCTCGATGAGGCCGCCGAGCTGCTCGGCGATCCCGACGCCGACGTCGCCGAGCGCGCCGAGCGGGAGGCGGACCGGGAACGGCGCGCCGAACAGGCGTACGCCCTCGACGTCCTCGACGGCCTCGGCCTCACCGGGCTGGTCGACGCGGAGGCGGTGGCGACGGGCATGGCCGAGCGGTGGTCGGGCTCCCGGGCACGACGCAGTGCCGTCGACCACGCTCGCGGGGATCGGTCCTGGACGTTCGGCCATCTCATCGTCGACGAGGCCCAGGAAGTGTCGCCGATGCTGTGGCGGCTGCTGTGGCGGCGCTGCCCGATGCGGTCGGCCACCCTGGTCGGTGACCTCGCCCAGGCCGCGACTCCGGGCGCGGCCCGTTCCTGGGCCGAAGCGCTGGCCCCGCATATCGGGGACAGGTGGCGGGCGGAGCACCTCACCGTCAACTACCGGACCCCGCTCGAAATCATGGACGTAGCCGCTGACGTGCTCGCCGCGCAGGACCCGGTCGCGCGGCCACCGCGTTCGGTGCGTACCACCGGGCGGCATCCCGTCGCGCTGCGCGTCGGCACGGGCACCGGTACTGGCACCGGCACCGGCGCCCTGGTGAGCGCGGTCATGGACGCGGCCGGTCACGCCGCCGAGGACGTCGGCGACGGCCGGGTCGCGGTGATCTGCCCAGCGGATCTCGTCGAAGCCGTCCGCGCGGCGTTCACGACCGTGCCGGCTGGCGGTATGCCCGGTGACGCGGACATGCTGGCCGCCACTGTCGTGATCCTCACTGTGACGGAGGCCAAAGGCCTGGAGTTCGACGCGGTCATCCTGGTCGAGCCAGCCGCGATCGTCGCCGCTTCACAGCGCGGGCTGGCCGACCTGTACGTCGCCATGACCAGGGCGACCCAGACACTCACCGTGCTGCATACCGATGAGCTGCCCGCGGTGCTGCACCGCCTGGCCGCGGACCCACCGCCCAGCACCACCTGACCC
>NZ_CAKJTO010000085.1:0-22557 GCF_917627405.1 Protofrankia sp. Cj5 | reverse complement strand
CGATCCCGCTCCATCCGGTCGGAGCGGTCCGCGGAAAAGCGGCTGACGTAAGCCTCCAGCGTGCGGGCTACCGCGCCTGATGTCGGGGCGGTTACGCGTTTATTCGTTCGATGCGTGACCGCCCCGCACCGCTCGCTGGCCGAATTCGGGCCGGTCCGGCCGGCTGGCTCTTCGTCCGGCCGGGTGTTTATCCCGCTCTATAGCGGCTTGCCGCGCGTTCGCGTTCATGGCTGAACGGATCTACTCTGGCGGGCATGAGCATCACAACTGAGGCCGCACCGACAACGGCTCATCGAGGTACACCCGTGCCGGTCAGCGACGCGCATGCGTTTTTGATCACCATGCCCGGCGCTGAGGCCGCGGCCGCGGCCGCGCCGCTGCCAGCGGCCAATCCCTACCAGCGGCCAGCGGCTGTTCAGCGGGTCGCGGTGCGGTCCCGCCGCTCACTCATCCGCCGTGTCCTGGCCGCGAGGGCGGCGCTGCCGCGGCTGTGGGCTCTGGCGATGGTGACCGGTTTTCTCGCCGCTGGGGCGATCGAGCCGGTACCGGACGGCCCTGATCCGGTTGTGCCCGCCTGGATCGCAGCCATCGGTGATGTGACCTTGCTGATTCTCCTCGTCGCCGTCGTGCTGCTGCTCGCCGGTCAGCGTGCCGGGTATGGGCTGTCCACGTACGGAAGCGCTGGCCTTGTTCTGCTGGCGGCGTTGTGTCCGGCCACTGGCCACCATGTACTGGCGCCGTGGTGGTTCGGCCAGCTGGCCATCACCATGGGGCTGCTTGCCGGATCCCTTGCGCTGCGCTCTCGGGCGGCCCGTTCCCCGGCGCTATGACGACGTCCACGGAAATGACGGGCGATTGATCTTTTTTGCTGGTTCTTCTGATGCCCGCCAGCTGTTGTTGATCTTTAGTATGACAAAGATGATGGATTCGGCGAGGTAAAAGACGCCGAGCGCGGCCAGGACGATGAGACCGGGAATGAAGATAAAAAGCAAGCCAGGAACAAGGACGGCGATAAATGCGGCTAGCTGGCTGAAGCCGGGGCGCCACAGGGTGGAAAGTCCTGACTTGCGGGTGGCTGCGAGCCTGACCGCCCCCCACATGAGCCACCGCCGTAAGAAGGGCACGTTTAGTTCACGCATGGCGCGCCGGAAGATCCCGTCCGCGTCGGCACGCTCAATGCCGCCACGGTCGGCCAGTTCCCAGAGCCAGTCATGCAGGATGGCAGCCTTGGTGTAACGTCCATATCTGGGTATGAGCCAGGTGAAGATCTGTGGTACCGACGCAAAGTCGGTTACGAACCCCTTCTCCACGGTGAACAGCTGCTTGTTGCCCTGATAGACGACTGCTTTCAGGAGCCGCCAACGCACCTCGTCGAGCTCTTCGACGACAACACCGCAGCTGACAAATGGCATGGCTCCCCCGTTTTTACCCGAAAGCGCCTGATTAATAACGGAAAGTGGCGGCATGGCTGACCGCGATGCGCCGCATGCGGCACGTGTTGCCCGTTATGGTGTTTCCTTCCCGATTCTCGGCGTCCCGCTGCCCGTCAGCTGGGAGCTGTTCATTGAACTGTCCGCATCTGGCCGCACCGGCTTCTGGCCTGCCGCGGCCGACGGTACTGACAGGATTATCCCCCTGGCGTTTGCTTTGCGCCAGTACTACGGCGACAGTGGCAGCATCGTGGTCTCGATGAGTGCCCGGCCATGTCGATGAGCGCCCAGCCATACAGCCGGGGTCCTCGCAAGCATCGGCGGCGGAACAGGTTTCCCGGCGTTCTTGTCGACCATGTCCGTGAGCGTGTCGACCGCGAGCGCGGATGGACTTTCATGGTCAGAAATCCCCGCCGGACCACCGCTGCGCCGGTGGCGGCGAAGCATCCCGCGACCGCTGTGCGCCGGCGGCCTGACCATCGTCCGGATATTGATCAAAAATCTTTTTGCAGTGAAGCTGAAGGCCCTGACCTGGGGTTCTGCTCCCGCGACAGGACTCGAACCTGTAACCTGCCGGTTAACAGCCGGACGCTCTGCCAATTGAGCTACGCGGGACCGCGATGCCTCGGACCAGGATCCTGAGCACCTGACTTGGCAAGGGTACCTGAGGTTCGAGCGGGCCGTTCGGCGGGGTAGTAATCCCCAGGCAGGCCGGGGCAGACCGCCGCCCACGGGGCGCTGCCCACCGGGCGCTGGCCGGCGGGCAGCGGCAGCAAGGCAACAGGCCCAGCGTCCGGCAGCGGCAGCGGCAGCGGCGGCGGCGGTCCAGCGGCGTCCACCCGGCCGAAGGAGACATGGTCACGCCGTTTCCGCGGCGCGGGAGGCCCCGCCAGTCCACCTGGCCGCGGGAGGTGCGATCATGCTGCTTCCGCATCTTTTCAGGCCCTTGGAACCAGCGGGAGGCACCATGTACGTCAGGCCCGGTTTCGTTGTCGGTCTCGGTCTCGGTTACCTGCTGGGCGCACGTGCGGGCCGGGAACGCTATGACCTGATCATGCGTCAGGCGCGGTCGCTCCGGGAGCGTCCAGAAGTACAGAGCGCGGCAGGTGTCGTCTCAGCGCGGGCCGGCGGGCTCGTTGACAAGGTCCGCCAGGCAGTGGGCGGTGTCACGGGCCGAGGCAGCCACCCGGCGGCGACCGGTGCCTTCGCCGGTACGGTCGGAGCGCACAGCGCGAACGGCTCTGGCGCGGTCCATACCTCCTGACCTCCATATCTTAGTGGTCGCCGCCGGAAGTTGTTCGGGGGGTGCCGGATGACAGACGGATGCATCGTGAGGCGGAGGAGGCCCTGGTAGCGGTGTTCTACCGGGGCTGACGACAACGAGGCGAGGCGCCGTCTGGCGCCGGCAGACCCTGGACGAACTTCCGGCGGCGACCACTTAGCCGGGCGGGCTTCGCCGCCCCGCGACCGGCGCGCGGGCAGTGCTGAGCGGAGCCGGCTCGCCGGCCGCGGTCTGGCTGGATTTCTCGCGCGCGGTCGCGGTACGTACTACCGTGGTTTCACGGAGCTCGCCGGCCTTGTCTGTCACTACCCGGTCACCTGGAGCCATAAAATGTGGCCATGCGACTCCGGGTGTCTTTTCGTGGCAACGCACGACGCGCGTGTGTCCATTGTTCATCTGACATCGCCGCGCTGGCGGTTGCCTGCCGCCTGTGACATGACCGACTGTGATGACGTTCATAGTTTGATGTGCTAGACATAAATTGTTTGTCAGCCTCGGCGAGGGGAACGTCATGGATCTTACGACGGCAACACGCCACGCGGCCGACTATGATCTGCTTTTCGTCGGTGTGTCCGTCGCGCTGGCAACGGTGGGGTCGTTCGCCGCGCTGGTCAGCGCGTTACGTATTCCTCTGAGCGGGGCTGCCACCCGGCTGCGCTGGGTCCTGTCGGCAGCTTTGTCGCTTGGTGGCGGTGCGATCTGGGCGATGCATTTCATGGGTATGGTCGCATATCACATCGACGGTATGGACATCACCTACGACATAGGCCTCACCGCGCTGTCGCTCGTTATCGCGGTGGCGGTATCGGGCATCGGCCTGGTGCTTGTCGGAACGAATCCCCACAGCGTGACGCGTCTGGGGGCCGGCGGGCTCATTGCCGGTCTCGGCGTCGCGGCAATGCACTACACAGGCATGGCCGCGATGCGGACCGGCGGCACCGTCACGTATGACACGAAGCTTGTCGCGATCTCGGTCGTCATAGCCGTGCTCGCGGCACTGGCCGCGCTGTGGATCACCTTTCGGGTACGTAGCCGCAGCCACGTGTTGGTCGCGTCGGTGGTGATGGCCACAGCCGTCTGCGGGATGCACTACACGGGCATGGCCGCTACCCAGGTCACAGGCATATCCGGGGCGTCCGAGCCGAGTGGTGGCGTTGATCCGATCACCTTGAGCCTCGTCGTGTGCGTCCTGACCTTCTCCATCCTGGCGCTGGTCATCTTCGCGGCCCTGGGCGGGGTCAGCGAGACAGACGTCTTCACCCGCGCGGCTCACGCCCACGACCAGACGGCCAGCCTCGGCGGGAAGCCCGACATGAGCGGGAAGCCCGGCACGGCAGCCGGCTCGGGTGCGTTCGGGCCGGCTGCACCGGCCGGCCGGGCCGCACCGGTCCTGACCATCGGGGCCCAGACCGCGGACGTGTTCGGCCAGGCTGGCGACCCCGGGCGCCAGGGACACCGGCGCGGTCATGCCACGCGGCGGTAGGAACGCGGGCCCAGGAGCAACCGGCGGCCGGAGGTCCGTACGGGCGGTCATACGGTAGGTCGGTGAACCTGTTCGATGCCGGGCTCGAGCGGGCCCTCGCGACGTCGGGCCCGCTCGCGGCCCGGCTGCGGCCCCGCACGCTCGACGACGTTGTCGGGCAGCGGCACCTGCTCGCGGCGGGCAGCCCGCTGCGGCGGCTGGTGGAGGGCGGCGGTACCACCTCGGTCCTGCTGTGGGGGCCGCCTGGTACCGGCAAGACAACCCTGGCCCACGTCATAGCGGGTTCAGGTCAACGTCGTTTCCGTGAGCTGTCGGCCGTCACGGCCGGTGTGAAGGATGTCCGGGCGGCGATCGACGAGGCGCGTGACACGCTCGCGGTTTCCGGAGCGCGCACGGTGCTGTTCATCGACGAGGTGCACCGTTTCACCAGGACCCAGCAGGACGCGCTGCTGCCCGCGGTGGAGAATGGCCTGGTCACGCTCGTCGCGGCCACCACCGAGAATCCGTTTTTCGCGGTGGTGGCACCGTTGCTGTCCCGGTCGCTGCTGCTCACGCTGGAGCCGCTCACCGACGACGACATCCGCACTCTGATCAGCCGGGCGCTCGCGGACCCTCGCGGCTACGGCGGCCGGCTGGCGTTGGACGACGACGCGGTCGATCATGTTCTGCGCTTGGCCGGCGGCGATGCCCGGCGTGCCCTGACCGTGTTACAGGCCGCCGGTGACGCGGTGGTCGGGACAGCCGGAGCGGATGCGCCGGCGCGCGTTGATCTCGCGACCGTTGAACAGGCCGTGAATCGGGCCGCGGTCCGCTATGACCGGGCCGGTGACCAGCACTACGACGTGGCAAGCGCGTTCATCAAGTCCATCCGCGGTGGGGACGCCGACGCCGCCCTGCACTATCTGGCCCGGATGCTGGAAGCGGGGGAGGACCCTCGCTTCATCGCCCGGAGAATGATCATACTGGCCAGTGAAGACGTCGGGCTCGCTGAGCCGGGCGCGCTGGGCGTGACGGTGGCGGCGGCACAGGCCCTGGAGCTGGTGGGCCTGCCTGAGGCGCGGCTCGCGCTGGCTCAGGCGGTGATCCATCTTGCGCTGGCGCCGAAGTCCAACGCGGTGATCCGGGCCGTCGACGCGGCCATCGCCGATGTCCGGGCGGGGCGTGCCGGTCCCGTACCGGCCCATCTCCGCGACGCGCACTACCCGGGCGCGGGCCGGCTCGGCCATGGTGGCGGCTACCGGTACCCCCACGACCACCCGGGCGGCGTGGTCGGCCAGCAGTATGCGCCTGACCCGCTGGTGGGCCGCGACTACTACCAGCCGGGCGCGAACGGGTTCGAGTCGCGTGCCTCGCAGCGGCTGGCGTTCCTGCGCGCCACTCTGCGGGGTGCCGGTCATCCGACCGGCGCCCACGGCGATGTGGACGAGCCGGCAGGGGCGAGTGGCCACGAAGCCGGTCGCGCTCGGTAGGGTCGCTCCAGGAACGCCGGTTTGGAGCGACCGAAAAATAGGCCGGGTTACGGCAGAAGGCACACTATGGCCGGGTTGCGGCCCATGACAGCGGAGGCGGAGCGCACATGTCCGGTGGTGCGATCGCGGGACTGATCGCGGCGGGGGCGTTCTCCGTGCTCGTCCTGTTCGGCTGCTACGTGTTGTTCAAGCTTGGGAAGATCTTCGACGAGGCGGCCGCGCGGGTTCGCCAGACCGGGTTTGCCATCGACGAGGGCACCGCGCGCGTTCGGCAGGCGGGCACAACCGTGGACGAGGTGAACCTTGCCCTCAGCCACGTGAACAAGGAGCTTGACCGGGTCGACGCGATCACGGCGAATGTGCAGTCGATCTCGACGAACATCTCCTCGCTCACGTCGTTGTTCGCGGCGACGCTCGGTGGTCCGATCGTCCGGGTCGCGGCCTTCACCTACGGGGTCCGGCGGGCGGCGGCCAAGCGGACCCGCGCCGACATCGAGTCGCGGGTGACCGCGGAGATCAGGGCTGACCGCGCGTCCCGGCGGACCGCCCGGCGGGCTGACGCGACCGGTGGCCAGATACCCGGCGCGCAGGTGACCGGGGTGGCTGGTGCGCAGGTGGCTGGCGCCGAGAGCAGGAGCGCGTAATGCCCCGGATGTTCTACATCGCCCTTGGCGCGGCCGCCGGCGTTGTCACCGTCCGGCGGGCCGCCCGCGCGGTGTCCACGCTCACCCCACAGCACCTGGCCGGTTCTTTCGCGCAGTCGGTGCGGGAGTTCGTGACGGACGTCCAGGAGGGCATGGCGGAGCGGGAGGTTGAGCTTCGCCACGCCCTCGGGATCGGCGATGACGACGGCCTCGACGCCCCGGAGGCCCCGGATTCTCCGGACGCTCCGGATGCCCACCTCCGCTGACCTCAGCGGCCCCCAGCCCCGGAGGTCCGGGGGCGTCCGGTGACCCGCCGGACGGGCGTGTGGGTGGGCGTGGACGTGGGCACCGTACGGGTGGGAATCGCCGCCAGCGATCCTGACGCGAGGCTCGCCTTTCCGGTGACGACCTTACGGCGCGATCCCCGGACACACCGCGATCTTGATGAGCTTGCAATTATTATTCGGGATCGTCAGGCGGTGGCGGTCGTCGTGGGCCTGCCGGCGCGGTTGTCCGGTGCTGAGGGGCCAGCGGCGCGCCAGGCGCGCGCCTATGCCGATCTTCTCGCGGCGCGGGTGGCCCCTGTCCCGGTACGGCTCGCCGACGAGCGGATGACCACGGTCGTGGCCCACCGCCGGATGGCTGAACGTGGCATGCGTGCCCGAGCTCGTCGTGGAGTTGTTGATCAGGAGGCAGCGGTGCAGATCCTGCAGTCCGTGCTGGACGCCCCTCCGGACGGAGGTACCGCGGACGCCATATCCCCACCATCCGCTGGCCCATTGGTAGACGATGGCGCTATGCGCGCACCCCAACGCCCTGCGAGACCGAGGTCGGACCGTTCCGCGGACAGCACGTGATCAGCGACGATCTCGACGAGTTGCTGGGCGACGCGCCGAGCGGCGGTGCGCCCAGCGGCGTCGGGTCGAACAACCGTCACCGCGGCAGGCGTAACCGGGCCGGCCGGCGACGACCTGCCGCCGTTCCGAAGCTTATCGCGATCCTGGTCGTTGTAGCCGGAATGCTCGGTGGCGGAATTTACGGCGCGGGGAAGGTGATCGGGCGCATCGCGAAGGGCGAGTCGGCCGCTGACTACGCCGGACCAGGTGACGGCTCGGTCATCATCCAGATCCAGGCCGGGTCGACCGCCCGTGATATCGCGCGGGTGCTGGCGTCGGCGGATGTCGTGCGGACCCCGGCTGCCTTCGTCAACGCGGCCGCGGCCGATGAGCGCTCACGGTCGATCCAGCCCGGTTTCTACAAGGTCAAGCAGCGGCTGCGCGCGGTCGACGCGCTCACCGCGCTGCTCGATGCCAGGTCACACGCGCTGTTCCGGCTCACCATCGCCGAGGGCATGACCACCCGGCAGGTGCTCACGGCACTCGCGGACCGTACCGGCCAGCCGCTTTCGGCCCTGGAGGCCGTCGTGAAGAACCCGGGCGAGCTCCAGCTCCCGCCGTATGCCAGCGGGGTTGAGGGCTATCTGTACCCGTTCACCTACGACCTGCAGCCAGGCGCGTCCCTGGCGGTCACCGTCAAGATGTTCGTCGACCGCTTCAAGGCGGAGACCGCGTCGCTTGACATCCCGGCCGGCGCGGCCGCGCTGGGCCGTACTCCGCAGGACATCATCACTGTCGCGTCCATCATCGAGCGTGAGGTGAAAAACCCCGATGAGGGGCCGAGGGTCGCGCGGGTCATCTACAACCGGCTCGCCGACACCTCCGGTGCCTTCCGCCGCCTGGATCTCGACTCGACCACCCGGTACGCGCTCGACGAGTACGAGGGCCCGCTGACGCAGGGGCAGCTGAACGCCAACAACCCCTACAACACCCGCAAGGTGGCCGGTCTGCCTCCCGGTGCCATCGCCAACCCCGGCAGGTGGGCGCTGGAGTCCGCGCTGCATCCGGCCGCGGGGCCATGGATGTACTTCGTGTCGCTGCCGAAGTCGAATGTGACGATTTTCGCCACTACGGACAAGGAGTGGCAGGAGGCGCTCGCCCGCTACCGTTCCGAGGGCGGGTCGTGACCCGTCGGCGGGCCGCCGTCCTTGGCATGCCGGTCGCTCATTCGCTGTCACCGGTTATGCACGCGGCCGCTTATGCCGAGCTCGGGCTCGACTGGGACTACCCGGCCGTCGAGTGTGACGAGGGCGCACTGGCGCAGGCGCTCCACCGGGTGCGCACGGAGCCGGGCTGGGTGGGCCTGTCGCTCACCATGCCGCTGAAGACGGCCGTCCTGGGGCTGCTCGACACGCTCGACGCCACCGCGGCGCTTCTCGGCGCGGCCAACACCGTCGTCGTCCGCCAGGACCCAGCCGGTACCGCGGCCGCTGGCACACCGGTGCGGCTGGCCGGGTTCAACACCGATGTCATGGGCATCGCCCACGCCGTCACCCAGGTTCTCGGTGACGGCGTGGCGCCGAGCAGCCCCCTGATTCTCGGTGCGGGGGGAACCGCTCGGGCCGCCCTCGGCGCGTTGGCCCAGCTCGGTGCCACCCGGGTGGACCTGGTCGCCCGCCGGCCGGCGGCGGCGGCGCCCCTGGTCGACCTCGGTGGCGCGCTCGGGCTTGGCGTCACGGTCCACCGGTGGGGGGCGTCGGGTCCGGGTGTGCGCACGTGTCCGGGCGGGCTGGGTTCGCTCGCGGACGCCGACATCGTCCTTGCGACCACTCCGGCCGGCGCGACCGATGACCTGGCCCAGCGGGCGTGGCCCTCCTCGACGGCGCTGGTCGAGCTGCTGTACCACCCGTGGCCCACCCGGCTGGCCGCCCGTGCGCAGGCCGCCGGAGCGGCGTTGGCCGGTGGCCTGGTCGTGCTCGCGGCCCAGGCGGTCGGGCAGGTTCGGCTCTTCACCGGGGCCGAGGTGGAGGTGGGCCTGCTCCTCGACGCGGGCCGGCGGGCGCTGGCGGCACGGTCGGCGGCATCTTCGCCGCCGCCCGCTATGCCGGCATCGGCATCGGCATCGGCATCGGCATCGGTGTCGGCATCGGTGTCGGTGTCGGCATCGGTGTCGGCATCGGTGTCGGCCGCGCCCGGCGGCGGGCCACCCCCGTGAACGTGCTGGGAACCGCGTCCAGCATAGTGATCGTCCTTGCCGCGCTGTGTGTCGTCCCGGCGCTTCCCGCGTTGGTGGGCGCCTTCGAGCCGGTCGACGGTGAGCGGATCCGGACACCGGTGCCCACCGGCTGGTCGCTGGGCGTGCTCACCGGCGTGGTGGTCGCCGCGTTCGCGGCCGCATTAAACGATCATGTCAGTTGGCTGCCGGCATACGCCTATCTGGGGGTGACGGGAGTGCTGCTTGCCGTCATCGACATCAGGGTTCATCGGCTGCCTGACGCGATCACCCTGCCGTCCTATCCGATCCTGGCCGCGCTGTTCGGGCTCGCGGCCGTCGTGGACGGGGACCTGGGACGATGGTGGCGCGGTCTCCTCGCCGCCGCGGTCGTGTCCGTGGTGTCCGCGGGGCTGTGGGCGTTGCCCGGCGCCGGCCTGGGGTTCGGCGACGTGAAGCTGGCCGGCCTGCTCGGCGGCGCCCTCGGGTGGCTTGGCGCCTCGGCCGTCCTCACCGGGTTCGTGGTGGGGATGACGCTGGCCGGGATGTGGGCACTGCTCCTGCTGGTGACCAGGCGCGCCAGCCTGAGCGCGCGCATCGCGTACGGGCCGTTCCTGCTCGCGGGCGCCTTCGTCGCGATCGTCGGTTGGCCCGCACGTCCATGACCAGCCTGCCCGCCATGACCGGCCCGCATGGAAGACTGGCTGCATGCTGCGCTGGTTGACTGCTGGGGAGTCGCACGGCCCGGCCCTGGTGGCAACCATCGAGGGGCTGCCGGCCGGGATAGGGGTATCCAGCGCTCAGATCGCCGACGAGCTCGCCCGCCGCCGGCTCGGTCACGGCCGCGGCGCGCGGATGAGCTTTGAGCGTGACGAGGTCGAGCTGCTGGGGGGAGTGCGCCACGGCCGCACCCTGGGCGGTCCGGTCAGCGTCGTCGTCCGCAACACCGAGTGGCCCAGGTGGCGTCAGGTCATGGCGCCGGATCCGATCGACAGCGCGGAGCTGGCGGGGCTGGCCCGAAACGCTCCGCTGACCCGTCCGCGGCCTGGTCACGCGGATCTGGCCGGGATGCAGAAGTACGGGTTCGCCGACGCCCGGCCCGTGCTCGAGCGGGCCAGCGCCCGGGAGACCGCGGCGCGCGTCGCCCTCGGGACCGTCGCGAAGGCCCTGCTCCGCCAGGCGTACGGCATTGAGGTCGTCTCCCATGTGGTGGCGATCGGCGGGGTGGCGGTACCGCCCGGCTCGCCAGCACCGCAGCCGATGACCATGGACGTGGTGGACGCCGACCCGGTCCGCTGCGCCGACCCGGCGACGAGCCTGCGGATGGTCGCCGAGATCGACGCCGCCCGCCGGGATGCCGACACCCTCGGTGGGATCGTCGAGGTCCTGGCCTACGGCTGTCCACCCGGGCTGGGCAGCTACGTCCATGGTGATCGTCGCCTTGACGCCCGGATCGCCGGTGAGCTCATGGGCATCCAGGCGATCAAGGGGGTGGAGTTCGGTGACGGTTTCACCACGGCCCGGCGGCGGGGGTCGCAGGCCCACGACGAGATCGAACGGCTGCCCACCGACGGGACGCCGGGCGGGCCGTATCGGGTGCGCCGGGCCAGCGACCGTGCCGGCGGCATCGAGGGCGGGATGACCACCGGCGAGCCGCTGCGGGTCCGGGCGGCCATGAAGCCGATCTCGACGTTGTCCCGGCCGCTGGCCACGATCGACGTCGCCACCGGGGAACAGGCGGTCGCGATCGCGCAGCGTTCGGATGTGTGCGCGGTACCCGCGGCGGGGGTTGTCGCCGAGGCCATGGTCGCGCTCGTGCTCGCCGACGCGGCGGTGGAGAAGTTCGGTGGCGACTCGGTGGCGGAGTCCCGGCGCAACTGTGAGATGTACGTGCAGTCGCTGGTCATCAGGTCGGAGCCGGTATGATCGTCGCTGTCGAGGGCGGACGGCGGCCGCTCGTGGTGCTGGTGGGCCCGCCCGGCTCCGGGAAGACCACGGTGGGGCAGCTGCTCGCGCGGCGGCTCGGTACGAGCTTCCGTGACACGGACACGGATGTGGAGCTGCGGGCCGGGATGCCGGTTGCCGACATCTTCGTCGAGCGCGGTGAGGAGGCGTTCCGTGCGCTGGAACGGGATGCGGTCGCGCGCGCTCTGACCGGGCATGACGGTGTCCTCGCACTGGGTGGTGGCGCGGTGCTGGACGCGGCGACGCGGGCGTCGCTACGCGGCCAGCGGGTCGTCCACCTCGACGTCGGGGTCAGCGACGCGGTGGCGCGGGTGGGGCTCGCCCGGGACCGCCCGCTGCTCGTCGAGGCCCCGCGTACCAGGATCGCGGCGATGCTGCGGGCACGCGCGCCGTTGTATGCCGAAGTCGCGGCTGTGGTGGTGGACACCGCGGGCCGCACACCCGAGGAGGTAGTCGAGTTGGTCGAACAGGCGGTGGTCAGGCCGTGACGGTGGCGCCGGTAACCCGGCTGGAGGTCGCTCCGGACGGCGTGCGGCCGTACGAGGTCGTCGTCGGCGAGGGTCTGCTCGGCGACCTCGCCGATCTGGTGGCCGGGCGGACCCGGGCCGCGGTGATCCATCCGCGCGCGCTGCGGGCGACCGCGGACGCCGTGGTCGCGGACCTGCGGGCGACGGCCACGGTCGAGGCCCACGCGATCGAGGTCCCGGACGGCGAGGAGGCCAAGAAGCTACGCATCGCCGGCTTCTGCTGGGACGTCCTCGGCCAGGTCGGTTTCACCCGTGACGATGTCGTCATCGGCCTCGGCGGCGGAGCCGCGACCGACCTCGCCGGCTTCGTGGCCGCGTCCTGGCTGCGTGGCGTCGATGTCGTGCAGGTGCCGACCACCGTCCTGGCGATGGTGGACGCGGCGATCGGCGGCAAGACCGGGATCGACATCGATGCCGGCAAGAATCTCGTCGGCGCCTTCCATCACCCCCTGGCCGTGTTGTGTGACCTTGCCACCCTCGCGACCCTGCCCGCGAGCGAGCACGCCTCGGGGCTCGCGGAGGTGGTGAAGGCGGGCTTCATCGCGGACCCGGCCATCCTCGATCTGCTTGACGACGACCCCACGGGCCTGCGCCATCAGCGTGAGCTGCTGGAGCGGTCGATCAGAGTCAAGGCGGGCGTCGTGTCGGCCGATCCGCAGGAGGCCGGCCGGCGGGAGATCCTCAATTACGGGCACACCCTGGGGCATGCCATCGAGAAGGTCGAGGGCTTCAGCTGGCGCCACGGTGCCGCGGTGTCCGTCGGGATGGTCTTCGCCGCTTCCCTGAGCCGGCTCGCGGCGGGCCTGGACGACGCCACCGCTGACCGGCACCGCGAACTGCTCGAACGTATCGGCCTGCCCACGACCTACCGGGCGGACCGCTGGGCGGATCTGCTGGACGCGATGCGGGTGGACAAGAAGAGCCGCGGCCGCCGGCTGCGCTTTGTCGTCCTCGACGCGCTGGCCTGCCCGCGGGTGCTCGACGATCCGGACCCGGCGCTGGTGGTGGCCGCCTTCTCAGAGGTCGCCCGGGAGCTGTCGGAGCTGCCGGCCTCGTCCGGCGCGGGTGGTGGGGCCGGCGGCCCGGCCGTCGATGCTCCGGTGATCGCCGGCCCGGCTCTGGGAGTCCGGTCGTGAAGGCCCAGCCGTGCCGGGTGATGGTGCTCAGCGGCGCGAACCTCGGCCGGCTGGGCCGGCGGGAACCGGCGGTGTACGGCAGCCGCGACTATAACGATCTTGTCGCTGCCTGTCAGCGGCAGGCCGCGGAGCTGGGCCTGGTGGTGGACTGCCGGCAGACCGACGACGAGGCCACGATGCTCGCCTGGCTGCACGAGGCCGCGGACACTGAGGCAGCGGTGGTACTGAACCCGGGGGCATGGTCGCATTACTCCTACGCGCTGCGCGACGCCGCCGCCGAGGTCCGGGGACCGCTGGTAGAGGTGCACCTGAGCCAGACCCATGCCCGGGAGGCCTTCCGGCACCACAGCGTGATCAGCGCGGTGGCGGCCGGGACCATCACCGGGCTGGGCTTCGACTCGTACCTTCTCGCGTTGCGGGCGATCGCCGCCCGCCGGCCGCGCGACGGCGCCTGACACCTCGGCTGGCGGGCGGCTGTTCGGTATGGCTATAGACTCTCCCGAGATCCCCGTCAGTCGAACGGACCAACCTGCTGGTCCGGCTGGAGAGTTGCGCGCAGTGGCGACCACGAATGACCTGAAGAACGGCATGACACTCGACCTCGACGGCACCTTGTGGAGCGTCGTCGGGTTCCAGCACGTCAAGCCCGGGAAGGGCGGGGCGTTTGTCCGGACGACGCTGAAGAACGTCCTGACGGGCAAGGTTGTCGACCGTACGTTCAACGCCGGTGTGAAGGTGGAGCTGGCGACCGTCGACCGGCGGGAGATGAGCTTCCTCTACCGCGACGGCGCGGACTTCGTCTTCATGGACAGCGAGTCGTTCGACCAGCTGCCGATCCCGCCCGACGTCGTCGGCGATGCCGCGAACTACATGCTGGAGAACACCACCGCGACGGTGGCGCTGCACGACGGCGCGCCCCTGTACGTGGAGCTCCCGGCGAGCGTCGAGCTGATTATTTCGGAGACCGAGCCGGGGGTGCAGGGCGACCGCTCCACCGGTGGCAACAAGCCCGCGACGCTGGAGACCGGTGCCACCGTCCAGGTCCCCTTGTTCATCACCACCGGTGAGAAGGTCAAGGTCGACACCAGGGACGGCCGTTATCTCGGCCGGGTGACGAGCTGAGCGCCCGGTCGAAGGCTCGCAAGCGTGCTCTCGACATCCTCTACGAGGCCGACATGCGCGGGAACAGCTTCACCGACACGCTTGCCGAGCGTCTCGCGCAGGCCGATCCGCCGGTGCCGGAATACACCGTCAGCCTGGTCCAAGGTGTTGTCGAGCGCCTCGCCGACATCGACGGGATGCTGTCCGACCACGCGCAGGAGTGGACGCTTGAGCGGATGCCGCCGGTCGATCGCAACATCCTGCGGATCGGCGCTCTGGAACTGCTCTGGCGTGAGGACATCCCCGACGGGGTGGCCATCGACGAAGCGGTCGAACTCGCCAAAACGATCTCGACGGAACACTCGCCCGCGTTCGTCAACGGCCTGCTGGCGCGGCTTCTTGATCTTAAGAGCGCCCGGCAGTAGGGGATTGGCTCAAGGAGCGGGGCTGGGGTGCGTGCCCCAGCCCGGTGACGCCGCGCCCGTTGGTGCTGGTCGCTCTCAGCCAGGGTGAAAATCCCGGTCGTGACCGGCGAGATTCGGCCCAGCGCTGATCCGGGCTTGGTCCCGGCCTGGTCCGCCGGATGCCGGGAGCCTCCGGCGGACCACTCTCGCGTTCTGGCGCCTCGGAGCCGGATCGCGCTCCTTGAGCGCCTCCGGTTGAGCGCCTCCGGCCGCGCGAAAGGAACCATGCTCGCGCGGCCTCAGGCACACCCTAGGCGGACTCGCTGATGCTGACTTCCTGATTCTGGTCGGGGCTCAGCACCCCCCACGAGACAAGCTGCTCGGTGAGCTTGCTCGGTGAGGTGTCGTAGATGACGGCGAGAGAACGCAGGTCCTCATAGCGGATCGAGAGCACGCGGCCGTTGTAGTCGCCGCGTTGGCTCTGAATGGTTGCCGCGTAGCGGGCGAGCGGGCCGCCCTGCTCCTTGGGCACCTGGGAAAGACGCTCCAGGTCGAGGACGATGCGCGGCGACTGCTCGAGTGGAGCCACGGTCGAGCCTTCGGGGAGGAGCTCTCCCACCGGGACGCCGTAGAACTCGGCAAGTTCGGACAGGCGTTGCACCGTAACGGCGCGGTCTCCGCGTTCGTAGGAGCCCACGACGACAGCCTTCCACCGCCCGTGCGACTTCTCCTCGACGCCATGAAGCGAGAGCCCCTGCTGGGTGCGTATTGCGCGCAGCCGAGTACCGAGCGCCTTCGCATAGTCGGACATCGGAGTGCCCACTCCCGTCGTGGTCGATCAGTTGGAACCGGGGCTCTTGCCGCCGGTGGTTACCCATAGTAGTCCCGGGCCGGTTGCGGCTCGACACCAGGGGGGTCGTGTTGGCTCTTTCTTTGTACCACTTTCTGTAGTACTCCGATCGCGCTAGGCGCTACGGCTATGGGAACTTCCCCACAAAGGACTGTTCATGCGCGTCGGGTTCTAAGGTTGTAACGTGCAGTGACAATCTAGTGCGTCAAAGAGCGTGCGGTCGTGGTTCCTTTCGCGTACCCGCAGGTCGAAGGGCCTGTGCGGGTGCCTGATACCGTCATCCGAACCGCTCCTTTAAGGGCCGTCCAGTGAGGCGGGGAAGGAGGGACACCGTCATGGCCACAACCGCCACGGGTGGATCCTTGCCCGGTCCGGAGGCATCCGGCCAGGGCACCGTTCGTACCGTCCTCTCCGGCGCGGACATCGGTCGGGTACTCACCCGGATGGCGCATCAGATCCTGGAGAAGACCTCCGGCGGTGCCGGCGTCGTGCTTCTCGGTATCCCCACCCGGGGGGTGCCGCTGGCGCACCGGCTTGCCGCCCGGGTCCGCGCGGTGGAAGGCATCGAGCTCGGGGTGGGTTCGCTCGACCCGACCATGCACCGCGACGATCTGCGGCTTCGGGCGGTCCGCCCGCTCGAGGTCACCGACCTTCCCGACGGGGGGATCGACGGCTCGACGGTGATTCTCGTCGATGACGTCCTGTACTCCGGGCGCACGGTGCGGGCGGCTCTTGACGCGCTGGCCGAGTTCGGCCGGCCCCGGGTGGTGCAACTTGCGGTCCTGGTGGACCGCGGCCACCGGGAACTGCCGATCCGGGCCGACTATGTGGGCAAGAACATGCCGACCTCCCGCCAGGAGGTGGTAGCGGTCCGTCTCGTCGAAACCGACGACCGTGACGCGGTGATGATTGTTTCGGAAGGGGCGGGTTGATGAACGGCCTCGCCCGCGGGTGGCGGTGGCATTCTCGGCCGGCCCGCGGCGCCCGCACCCGCTGGCGGATGCCGGCCAGGTGGGTCGTGTGATACGTCATCTGCTTTCCACGGAAGATCTTGGTCGGGATGACGCCCTGCTCGTGCTCGACACGGCCGAGTACATGGCGACCGTCGCGGACCGGTCGGTCAAGAAACTGCCGACCCTGCGCGGTCGTACGGTGGTCAATCTGTTCTTTGAGGACTCGACCCGGACCCGGACGTCGTTCGAGGTCGCGGCCAAGCGGCTGTCCGCTGATGTAATCAATTTCTCCGCCCGCGGCTCGAGCGTCTCCAAGGGAGAAAGCCTCAAGGACACGGCGCTCACCCTCGAGGCGATGGGCGCGGACGTGGTGGTGTGCCGGCACCCGGCCAGCGGGGCTCCGCGCCGGCTTGCCGGGTGGGTGCGCGGCAGCGTGGTCAACGCCGGGGACGGCACCCATGAGCATCCGACCCAGGCGTTGCTCGACGCGTTCACCATCCGGCGCCGGCTCGGTCGTCTCGACGGCCTGTCCGTCACAATCGTCGGCGACATCCTGCACTCCCGGGTGGCCCGGTCCAACATGTGGCTGCTGTCGACCCTGGGAGCGGCCGTGACGGTGGTCGCCCCGCCCACGCTGGTGCCCGTCGGGATCGAGCGATGGCCGGTCACGGTCTCCTACGATCTGGACGCGGTGCTGCCCAAAAGCGATGTCGTCATCGTGCTGCGGGTCCAGCGGGAGCGGATGACGGCGGCGTTCTTCCCCACGGAGCGGGAGTACACCCGCCGGTACGGCCTGGACGCCGACCGGCTCGCGGCCATGCCGGCGTCCGCGCTGGTGATGCATCCGGGGCCGATGGTGCGTGGCATGGAGATCGCCTCGGATGTGGCCGACTCGACCCGCTCGACAGCGGTCGAGCAGGTCGCCAACGGCGTAAGCGTGCGGATGGCTGTTCTGTACCTGCTGTTGGGCGGTACCAGGGAGGTGGCATGACTGTGCTCTCGGTGGTCTGTGCCGCCGCACTCCCTACGATGTTCGTTCTGGAGGCCGCTTCATGACGCAACGCGTTGACGCCGCCGTGCGAGATCCGGTGGACAGCGGCGGACGCTGGCTCCTGCGCGGTGTCCGGCCGCTGGGTGGGGCCGCGGTGGACATGCTCCTGGATGGCCCGGTGCTGGCCGAGATCGGGCCGGCCCTGTCCGCGCCCGGCGCGACCGTCCTCGACGCGGACGGTCTGATCGCGTTGCCTGGGCTGGTGGACCTGCACACCCATCTGCGCGAACCGGGCCGGGAGGATGCCGAGACCGTCGCCTCGGGCACCCGGGCGGCGGCACTGGGTGGTTTCACCACCGTGTTCGCGATGGCCAACACCGAGCCGGTCGCGGACACCGCCGGGGTGGTGGAGCAGGTGTGGCGGCTCGGCCGGACCGCCGGGCACTGTGATGTGCGCCCGGTCGGCGCGGTCACCGAGGGGCTGCACGGTGCCCGGCTCGCCGAGCTGGGCGCGATGGCCTCATCGGCGGCGGCCGTCCGGGTGTTCTCCGACGACGGCAACTGTGTGTCCGACGCGGTGCTCATGCGCCGGGCGCTGGAGTACGTCAAGGCCTTTGACGGGGTGATCGCCCAGCACGCTCAAGAACCCCGGCTGACCGAGAACGCGCAGCTGAACGAGGGCGTCGTGTCGGCACGGCTCGGCCTGCCCGGGTGGCCGGCCGCCGCCGAGGAGGCGATCATCGCCCGGGACGCGCTGCTGGCCGGGCATGTGGGCTCGCGGCTGCATGTCTGTCACGTCTCGACCGCGGGCTCGGTGGAGATCCTGCGCTGGGCGAAGTCCAAGGGCTGGCGGGTCACGGCCGAGGTCACCCCGCACCATCTGCTGCTCACCGACGACCTGGCCGCCTCCTACGACCCGGTCTACAAGGTCAACCCACCGCTGCGGACCGCCGCCGACGTCGAGGCACTGCGCGCCGGGCTGGCCGACGGCACCATTGACTGCATCGCGACCGATCACGCTCCCCACGCCCCGCAGGACAAGGAAACGGAGTGGGCCGCCGCCCGTCCCGGCATGGTCGGCCTGGAGACCGCGCTGTCGATCGCGATCATGGTCATGGTGGAGCCAGGGCTGCTGGACTGGGCCGGGCTCGCCGACCGGATGGCGGGTGCCCCGAGCCGGATCGGCGGCCTGCCCCAGGCGTCGCGGGACGTGGCCGCGGCGCTGCGCCCAGGCGCCGTGGCGAACGTCGTCCTGCTTGATCCGGCGGCCCGCTGGACGGTGGATCCGCACGCGTTCGCCAGCCGCAGTCGCAACACCCCCTACGCCGGCCGCAGCCTGCCTGGACGTGTCCAGGCCACATTCTTGCGGGGGCGTCCCACCGTGCTTGACGGGAAGATCGTATGACCGACCATCTCACCTTCGCCGCTTCGCTCGTCACCGTCGCCGACGGTCTTGCCGGTACGGCGCCGCAACGCGGTCCCGACCGCCTGGGCCTGCATCTGGTGTTCGCCCTGGGCTGTCTGCTGCTGTTCGTGGCCGCGGTCGGCGGGATGCGCCGGACCTGGCGTCACCGCGCTGAGCGGCAGGAGGAGGACCTCCCCGATCTGCCCGTGGTCCCCGGCCAGACAGGTACCGTTCTCACCGCGCCGCTCAAGGGCCTCTACCTGGGGACGGTCGATGCCGGGCACTGGCTCGACCGCATCACCGCCCGGGGGCTCGGCGGGCGCGCGGACGCGTACGTGACCGTCTACGAGCACGGGATCCAGGTGGACCGCACGGGCAGCGAGCCGTTCTGGATCCCGCGGGATGCCGTCCGCGGCGCTCGGCTGGAACGGGCACACGCCGGCAAGGTCGCCGGTGCCGGGCGCATCATCGTTTTGGCCTGGTCGTTCGGCGGTCATGAGCTGGAGACCGGCCTGCGCGGGGACGACCGGGCGCGCCAGCCCAAGGTGGTGCGCGCGGTGCACGGCCTGATCGGGCCGGCCCCAGGGCCCACCGACGGCGAGGTCACCAGGCCGCGGCCGGTGGGCCGGGCGGTGTCACGGCTGCGTCCGCGAACGGCCGGCCAGGGGCCGGAGAGCACTCGCCCGGTCCCGCCGGTACCGCCCGCGGCCGGTGATGGCGTGCCACCGGCCCGCTCACCCGGCGCGCTGGGTAACAGCCCACCGGTGCTCGGCCCCGCCACCGTGCCGGGTGCGTCCCGGCCGGCGGGCACCTCCCCGATACCCGTCGTGACCCGCGCGCCCCGCTCCACTGACTCTCCCGGGTCACGCGGTGGGCCGGGAGGCGCCTACCCACCGGGCTCCCGGCCCGGCCCGGCCGGTACCGGTAAGGACGGCTCGGGGTACTCCGCCAACGCGGCCCAGGTTGATCCCCTCACGTCCCCGCTGGGGGACGTCGTCCGGAAGATGAAAAAGGACATCTGGTGAGCGTGGGCGGGAGCGAGAGCGAGAGCGCGTCGAATGACGCGGAGAGCGGGCCGTCGCGGCGGACCGCCAGCGCGGTGAACTGGGACGAGGCGGGTCTTCCTGGCGGCGTGGGCGATCCGGCGCGGCCGGCGGCGCTCGAGGACGGGAGCGCCGGGCCCCGGACCCACGCGGTACGCCTGATGCTTGAGGACGGGCGCGGTTTCGTCGGTGAGGCCTTCGGCGCGGTGGGGGAGGCCTTCGGCGAGATCGTCTTCGCCACCGGCATGACCGGCTACCAGGAAACGCTGACCGACCCGTCGTACCACCGCCAGATCGTGGTCATGACCGCGCCACACATCGGCAACACCGGCATGAACGACGATGACGACGAGTCATCGAAGATCCATGTTGCCGGGCTCGTGGTTCGTGACCCAAGCCGGATCGCCTCCAACTGGCGGTCACGCCGCACTCTGGACGACGCGCTGGTGGCCGCCGCAGTGGTGGGCATCAGCGGTGTCGACACCCGGGCGCTCACCCGCCATCTGCGGGAACGCGGCGTGATGCGGTGCGGGATCGCCGATGCCGGGCAGGACGCGGGCGCCCTGCTTGAGTCGGTGCGCGCGAGCCCACGCATGGCCGGCGCGGACCTGGCGCCGGAGGTCAGCACCCGGGAACCATACGTGGTGCAGGCCGCGACCGGTACGCCGATGTTCCGGGTTGCCGCGCTCGATCTGGGCATGAAGCGGTCGACGCCGTTGGCGCTGTCCGCGCTCGGGTGCCAGACGCACGTCCTGCCGGCCCGCGCCGGTGGCGAGGCCCTGCTCAACCTCGCCCCGGACGGGGTGTTCCTGTCCAACGGCCCAGGCGATCCCTCGACCGCGGACTACGCGGTCCAGGCCGTGCGCCGGGTGCTCGACGCCGGGATCCCGGTCTTCGGGATCTGCTTCGGCAACCAGGTGCTCGCTCGGGCGCTGGGTTTCGACACCTACAAGCTGGCCTACGGCCACCGCGGGGTGAACCAGCCGGTTGCCGACACCGCGACCGGACGGATCTCGGTGACCAGCCACAACCACGGCTTTGCCGTCAGGGCGCCGCGTGACCGCGTCACCGACACGCCCTACGGGCGGGTCGAGGTCAGCCATGTGGCGCTCAACGACGGTGTGGTGGAGGGCATCGCCTGCCTGGACGTGCCCGCCTTCAGCGTGCAGTTCCATCCGGAGGCGGCGCCCGGCCCCCACGACGCCCACGATCTGTTCGAGCGGTTCCGCGATCTGATGGCGGCTTCCCGGTGAGCGCCGGCGCAGGATACAGCGGGCCGGATACTCCCGCGCAGGCGTACGCGCGGGGATGCCGATGGGAGGTCAGGCACTGATGCCGCGGCGAGAAGATCTGAGCAGCGTGTTGGTCATCGGGTCCGGGCCGATCGTTATTGGCCAGGCCTGCGAGTTCGACTACTCCGGTACCCAGGCCTGCCGGGTGCTGCGCGCGGAAGGCCTGCGGGTGGTGCTGGTCAACAGCAATCCTGCCACGATCATGACCGACCCGGACCTGGCGGACGCCACCTATGTCGAGCCGATCACGCCGGACATGATTACAAAGATCATCGATCGGGAGCGGCCCGACGCGCTGCTCGCGACGATGGGCGGCCAGACCGCGCTGAACGCCGCGGTCGCGCTGCACGACTCCGGTGTCCTCGACCGGTACGGCATCCGCCTGATCGGCGCGAACATCGACGCGATCCGGGCGGGGGAGGACCGCCAGGCGTTCAAGGACATCGTCGCGTCGGTCGGTGGTGAGACCGCGCGCAGCGCCATCTGCACGACGACCCAGCAGTGCCTCGACGCCGCCGAGGAGTTCTCCTACCCGGTTGTGGTACGCCCGAGCTTCACCCTCGGCGGCGCCGGCAGCGGTTTCGCGCACGACGCCGGTGAACTTCGCCGGATGGCCGCGGACGGCATCACCGCGAGCCCGTCGTCGGAGGTGCTCGTCGAGGAGTCCGTCCTCGGCTGGAAGGAGTTCGAGCTCGAGCTGATGCGCGACCGCGCCGACAACGTGGTTGTGGTCTGCTCGATCGAGAACATCGACCCGATGGGCGTGCACACCGGCGACTCGGTGACAGTGGCACCGGCCATGACGCTGACCGACCGGGAGTACCAGCGGATGCGGAACATGGCCATCGCGGTCATGCGTGCCGTGGGTGTCGACGCGGGCGGCTGCAACATCCAGTTCGCGGTGGACCCGGCCACCGGGCGGCTCGTCGTGATCGAGATGAATCCCCGGGTGTCCCGGTCATCAGCCCTGGCGTCGAAGGCCACCGGATACCCGATCGCGAAGATATCGGCGAAGCTCGCGCTCGGGTACACCCTTGACGAGATCCCCAACGACATCACCCGCACCACACCGGCGGCGTTCGAGCCGGCGCTGGACTACGTGGTGGTGAAGGCACCCCGGTTCGCCTTCGAGAAGTTCCCCGGCGCGGACCCGACACTGACGACCACGATGAAGTCGGTCGGTGAGGCCATGGGGGTGGGGCGAAGCTTCGGGGAGGCGCTGCAGAAGGCCCTGCGGTCGTTGGAGCAGCCCAGCGCGGTGTTCTCCTTCGCCGGTGACGAGCCCGCGACCGTCGATGAGCTGCTGGGCCGTGCCCGCGTCCCGCATGACGGGCGGCTGCGCACGGTGCAGCGGGCGCTGCGCGCCGGCGCGGACCCGGCCCAGGTCACCGAGGCGACCGGCATAGATCCCTGGTTTGTCGAACAGATCGCCAACCTCAACGAGATCGCCGAGACCATCAGCCGCGACTCCGCCGGGATCCTGCGGGCCAAGCGCGCGGGGTTCTCCGACGCGCAGCTCGCCGAGATCCTCGGG
>NZ_CAKJTO010000084.1:0-23153 GCF_917627405.1 Protofrankia sp. Cj5 | reverse complement strand
GTAGTAGGTCGTCCAAGTGCCGTTCTCGGTCTGGCGCGAACGGATCCAGCGGGCGGTCTGCTCAAGCACATCAGGGGTGAGGATGTCGAGGAACACGCGGAATAGCAGGTCCTCCACCTCAATGGTGATGTTGGTCTCGAGCTCGCCTTTCCACCAGCCCTGGTCGGACTGCAACGACAGCAGGTGATCTCTGGCCCGGACGGCGGCTGCCGTCACCGTGTCGGAGAAGACCTGGGATTCCCGGTAGTCGGTGGTCGAGCTCATCAGCGGCTCCCGTCCACATGTCGGTCCCGGTGTGGTGTGAACTCCCGGTCCAGTACGAACAGCAGTGTCATAGCCAGATCACCGATCCCGTTCCGTTACAAAACGGGCGAGGGCGAGCAGTTCGGCTTCCACGAGCGACGGCAGGGCCAACGACGCCAGCAGTTCGGCGCACGCGTCAAGTTGGCGATCAGCCTCAGCCGTGGTCCAGTCACGGCCACCGGCGCGTTGAACCAGCTCGGCGGCACGGTGCAGGTCGCTTTCGGTCGGCTCCCCGGTGGCGGCGAGGAAGGCGCGCAGTTCGTCGGCTTCGGCGCCACCCGCCTCCAGGGCCACCACGACCGGGACCGACTTCTTGCGCGAGCGCAGATCCGACAGGACCGGCTTACCGGTCACCGCCGGGTCGCCCCAGATACCGAGCAGATCGTCCACCAGCTGGAAGGCTGTCCCCAGCCGCGATCCGAACTCGGCGAGACCATCGACGAGGCGGGCCGGAGCGCCGGCGAGCACCGCCCCGATCGCGGTCGAACAGGACAGTAGCGCGCCGGTCTTGCCGTCCTCCATCGTCAGCGTGTCCGCGACGGTGATGTCGTTGCGGGTTTCGAAATGCAGATCCTCGGCCTGGCCGCGGACAAGGTCCTGGACGCCCGCCCCGAGCATCACCGCGGCACGGCGTCCGACCTCCCCGTCGACCTCCAGCAGCACCTGGGTAGCCAGCCCCAGCAAGGCGTCACCAGCGAGGATGGCGCCGTCGGCACCGAACACCGTCCAGGCTGTGGGGCGGTGCCGACGCTCGGTGTCGCCATCCATGAGGTCGTCGTGCAGCAGTGAGAAGTCATGGATGAGCTCGACGGCGACCGCGCCGGGAAGCCCGACCTCGACGGCGGCACCAGCCGCCTCAGCCGACAGCAACGCCAGCGCCGGACGCACCAGTTTGCCGCCGCTGCCCGCGAGCGGGTTACCTTCCGCGTCGATCCAGCCGCGGTGGTAGGCAACCACACGGCGCAGCCGAGGATGCAGCCGGTCGACAGCGGCGCGCAGCGCCGGCACTGTCAGGGTCCGGCCCCGCTCGATCGCATCGGGAACCAAAGTGGTCATGCCGGGAATCCCCCTGTCGGTGCCGCCGCCGAAGGCGTGGTCGTGGTCGATGTCGATGTCGTGGTTGATGTCGTGGTCGGTACCGATGCCGTGGTCTGCGCCGATCGCACGGACGGTGCCGGAAGCGCTGTCGATGCTGACTGGCGGTCAGCATCGGGTGGGTCGCCCGGGCGGCCCGTCACCCCGGGGGTCGATGATCCTGATGGGGTAGAAGACGACGGTCCCTCGCCCGGGACGTTGGCCTCAGGCGTCCGGGAGGATTGTGACGTTTTGCACGGATCATCCGCTGACGCCCCGCATCCACCCATGCGCGTTGAAGCACCGCCAGCTGTTTCGACCACAGGCAGCAACCTGCGGGTCGAACCGGGCGACGGGGGGCCGGGCCGCCAGCCGCCGAGCGCCACCTTCGCGGCGGCGAGACCGCTGCGGACAGCGCCCTCCATAGTCGCGGGCCAGCCCGTGTCGGTCCACGCACCGGCGAGCGCGAGTCCCGGCAGCGCCGTGGCGGGACCGGGGCGCAGCGCATACGTGCCGGGCGCCTGGCGGAACGTTGCCGTGCGTTCGCGGGTCACGAACACCTCGATCGCCTCGGCGTTTCGCGCGGCCGGCAACAACCGGCGCATCTCCTCGACGAAGATGGCGCGGATCTCAGCGGCCGGCCGGTCGATCCACTCATCGGCGGCCGACAGCGAGATCGCCAGATACTGCGCGCCCGCACGCGACGGGTGATCCGCTCCGGCCCCCGCGGCGGGCGGGGATGCCGCGATCCCGCTCGACGCGGTGCGGTCGAAGACCCACTGGACCGGGGATCCGACCACCGCGAGAAACGGGCACTCCAGCACTGTGCGGTCATAGATCATGTGGACGTTGACGATCGGCGCGGAGCCAAGATCGGCAAAACGGTCCTGGTTCTCGACCGCGCCCGCCGGCAGCAGGGCCGCGGCCGCCGGTGGAGGCACGGCAAGAATCACCGAGTCGGCATCGATCGGGCCGCTGTCGGTGACCACACGCCAACCGGACGCTGTTTTCGTCAGCTCACGGACCTTCACACCGGTCCGGACCTCCGCCCCGACATCAGCGAGCTCCGCCGCGGCGGCCTCGCCGTGCAGCCGCTGGAGGGGGACATCGGCCCAGCCGATGTCCCCGGCGTCCGCCCGCTCAAGCAGACCGGTACGCACGACAGTGGCGGCCAGGCCCAGTGAGGCCGAATCCGCCGGGGCGTTGAGGGTGGCGACGGTCAGGAGCTCCCACAAAGCCTCGATGGTTGCCGGTGACTGTCTCTGGCCAGCCAGCCAGCTGCCGAACGAGGCGCCGTCGACCTCGGGCCGGCTCGGGTCGAGCCGGCCAAGCCGGTAGGCCGCGAGGGCCGCACGCAACCGTTGACCGATCGGGAACGCCCGGTATCCCAGCAGGGCCGGGGTCAGGTGCAACGGCGCCGGCCACGGGATGCGGGTGCGCCGTAGCCGGGCCCGCGCGCCCGACCTGGCGAGCAGCACCGGGACGTCCAGCCGATCCTGCAACGTGGTCAGGTGCACGACCCCGAGGCGACGCAGGAACGCCCGGTAGGCCGTGCAGCAGCGCATGAAGACGTGCTGGCCGGTGTCGACCCACATACCGTCCCGGGCGAACGAGGCGGTCGCCCCGCCCAGGCGCGGCCGTGCCTCCAGCACGGTCACGTCGGCCCCGGCGTCGGCGGCAACCAACGCCGCCGACAGGCCGGCCAGACCGCCCCCGACCACGACCAGCCGGTGCGTCCCGTGACCGGGTGCCGTGGCGGCAGCAGGCGGAGCCGGCGTCGGCTGGGGCGTCACGGACACGCTCATACGACCGACACCTCCGGACGGCCGGCCAGGCTGCGGGCGGCGACCACGGCTTTCTCCCATCCGGGCAGTGACAGCCGCTCCTGCAGGACGGGCGTCGGGTCCGTCCTGATCCGGCGGTTGAGCCGCAGGTAAATACCGGCCATCGCCCCACAGCATGCGGCGCTTCGACGGTCGAGCATGCCCAGGAGTTTCAGGCCCCGCGCGTACCAGTCGTCGGCGCGGCGCGCGCAGGTACGCAGATACTCGACAAGCGCGTCGGATGGACCGCCGAGCTGCCCGTTCGAGCCCACTGCGAGGGTGATACCGGCCTTGTCCAGCTCAGCCCGCGGCAGATAGACCCGGCCGATAATCAGATCCTCCCGGACATCTCGCAGAATGTTGGTCTGCTGCAGGGCTATCCCGAGTTCGTCGGCGACCGTGGCGGCGTTGGAGTTCGCCCGGGCCGCCTCAGTGCCGAAGATTCCCAGGGACAGCCGCCCGATGGTGCCGGCCACCCGCCGGCAGTATCCGACAAGATCATCAAAGGATTCGTAGGTGATCCCCTGCAGGTCCATCTCAACGCCGTCGATCAGCTCACGGAAGGCATCCACCGGGATGGGGAAACGCCGGCAGGCGTCGCTGAGCGCCACCAGGACCGGATCCGAGCTGGACGCGCCGAGACCCGCGATATCAGCACGGGCCGCTGCCAGGCGGACGATTTTCTCAGCCACGGGAAGATCACCGTCACCGATGTCGTCGAGCCTGCGGGCGAAGGCGTAGACCGCGGAAAGAGCCGCCCGTTTTTCCGCCGGGAGCAGCCGGATGCCATAGGAGAAGTTACGTGCGGCCGCCCGGGTGAGGCTTTCACAAGCGGCGTACGCCTCAACGACTGTAGGCGGTCGCAGGGGCCCATTGACGGTCATTCGCCACCTCCGTGCCCGCTGGGCTTCGCGATAGTCCCGCCGCCAGTGACCAGCGGAGGGAGCCCGAGTCGTGCCGCACGAGCGGCCCGGCGGGCGGACGGTGTCACCGAGGCGAGGGCCACGGTCATGCCATACCGTGCGATCCGCGCCTTCGGCGCGGTGGGAGCACCACCCAGGACGTCCCAGCGGGCCCGCACGATCGCGTCCAGCGCGGCGCGGCCACCGCCGACGAACCCCGCGAGAACAAGCCGCAGCCGGCCGTTCACCAGCCCGACCAGTGGAGTGCCTTCGTCGAGGATGCGGCGTGCGCGCCGGACCTGAAAAGCCATCAGGTCCTGGAACGCGGGCCCCGCGCCGGGGCGTGCCAGATCCTGTTCACGGACCCCGAAGCTGGCGAGATCCTCACGGGGCAGGTAGATCCGCCCAGCTGTGAAGTCCTCGGCCACGTCCTGACAGTGCTCGACGATCTGGAGCGCCGTGCAGACACGGTCCGACAGGGCGACCCGATCAGGCGTGTCGACACCGAAGATCCCCAGCACCATGCGACCGACCGGATCCGCGGACAGAGTGCAATAACGCAGCAGGTCGTCGAAGGTGTCATAACGGGTGACAAGCTGGTCCTGCCGGTTGGCCGCGACGAGCCGGTGAAACGGCTCGGGATCCAGGCCGCACTCCCGGACGGTCGGCACCAGCGCCCGGTTGACTGGGAGAGTCGGCGTTCCCGCCCAGATCCGTTCAAGATCTTCTTCTAGCGTATCGAGCAGGGCGAGCCGGTCGCCGCTCGCCTCGTCCCCGATGTCATCGACGAGCCGGGCGAATCCGTAGATGGCAAACAGGTGCTGCCGCTGCCGGGCCGGGAGAATCAGCGGAGACACCGTGAAGTTCTCGGCGGAAGCCGCCCTCAGCACATCCTGAGGCGAGGACGTGAGGGCCTCGCCGCCGGGCAGCGGCGCGCCGGATGTTCCCGTCGGCCCGCCTGGCGCTGGGCCGATCGTTGCGTCGCTAGCAGTCATGCGCCTCCCCCTCGTCAGCGGTTGGGCCTGGCGCGAACCGCCGGAGCAACCCGACGGTGCGCTCGAACAGGTCAACTTTCTAGATCCATCGGGTCTCCGGCGGTGCGGGAACAGCGACAGTCGTGCCGCCGCCGGCCGGCGGAACCATCAAGGCCACCAGCGGGGGAACGCCATCTGGCGCACACCCGCGGCGCTCGCTGGTCACCACCGCGAAGCCGTCCAGCCAGCGGTCCCACGCCGGTCGCGCGGCCGGTGGACGGGGTCCCGTCCAGGTGCCATGGGCGACCCACACCCAAACAACTTACGGTAGCGACCCACCTACCCGAAGACACTCGCCAGCCGCCGGTAGAGCGGCGGCGCGGCTCCGTTTACGCGGGCGGCAAGCGACAGCCAGCGGGG
Organism: Protofrankia sp. Cj5; assembly: GCF_917627405.1. Classification (NCBI taxonomy): domain Bacteria; kingdom Bacillati; phylum Actinomycetota; class Actinomycetes; order Frankiales; family Frankiaceae; genus Protofrankia; species Protofrankia sp. Cj5. Next base: position 17,657 of record NZ_CAKJTO010000084.1, on the reverse strand, counting down.
CACCCACACCTCGGCCTGTCCCCGTCCAGCCGCGAACAGCATGCGCTCGGCGACAAGGCGGGCTGGTTGAGGACGTGGCCACCTTCGGACGTACGGCGCTCCACGGCGGTGGAAGAAAGAGGTGTCAACCGCCCCGGGGAAGCACAGAGTAACCGAAACGCCCCGGCCAGAAACCTCGGAACGTAGCGCGTTCGCAAACCCGACCAGAGCCGCCTTGGTCGCCGAGTAGGCAACCTCACCACGGACGCCGAGAGCGCCGGCAATGCTGCCCACCAGAAGGATGCGCCCGTGCCCGCGTTCCAGCATGGCGGGAAGCACCGATCGGACGAGCGCCATCGGCGACAACAGGTTGATGGCCACCAGCTCGACGAGAGACTCGTGGGAAAGCTGGTCGTAGGGCCCCGCCGAGCCAAGGCCAGCCGCACAGACCAGTAGGTCCAGGTCACCGAGGAGATCCTCAGCACGGCGCGTTACCATGGACTCCGACCCTAGAACAGACAGGTCGACGGCAATTCGATGCCCCTCCGTCGATGCCGCGACCTCGTCAAGCGCCACGCCGTTACGGCCGACCAGCAGGACCTGACAGTTCATCGCGGCGAGGAGCAGCGCCGCCTCCCTGCCGATACCACTGCTGGCGCCAGTGACGATCGCGGTCTTGGGCGGCCACCCCCGGTTACCGCCGAAACGGGACGGCTCGGCGACAACGTGCAAACGGCTGTCCGGAACAGTGGGACGGGCCGGTGTGTGCACAACAAAACCCTCCGGTCGCGCGGTGGTCGCCTCCTCCCGGGATGGGAGACGGTCGCGGTCAGGCCTTCGGAACCTGGGTGTCGACAGCGCTGGCGACAAACGGTCGGCCACGTTCGGCCTAGCCCTATTTCATCGCCCCACGGCCGGAACGTCCATCGTCGGCTGGGCGACACCACGCCGAAAGCCCTGTCGGACCCGTCACGTCAACGACGGATCCACACTGCAAGCACTACATGGCATCCCATCGACATTCCCCCAAAATAGGATTGCCGACTTGTAGCTCTTCTCACATCGGAACGTCGATTTTGCATCACCGACACACTGCCGCCCTTGATGTGGCTAGCCGAATTCGATCATGTCACCTGGACGTGTGCCAGCGTTTCTAAAGGTACCCCCAGGCGCTTCGACTACCTCTGTGTAGACCGAGTCGGCCCGATAGATCTCGCAACGTTGTGAGTCGGCCTCGGAACACGGCATCATCTCACGAACCGTGACAACCCGCCCGTACCTGGCAAAGACAACGGACAGCGGCAACAGCGTCCGGTACATGTAAAAACCCGCCGAAGACTCACCGTTGAAGATGAAGAGCATCCCCGTTCCGGCAGGAAGTGACGTACGGCCCATAAGCCCCCGCGCCCGCGCCGCCGGCGTGTCCGCGATCTCCGTGACAAGGGTAACTGTGCCAACCCGCACCTTCGTGGTCACCGGCGGCCCGCCGCGCGCGCCCGAACCTTCCGTCGCGGCCAGACAGACAGCGGCTCCGGCAAGCGGTAAAGCGACCAGCAGAAGCACCTGACGTGACCAGAACACCATTCGGACGCTACTCCGCCGGCAGCACAAGGTCCCCCTTACCGGTCGATTTCGCGGGGCGCCCCGTTACGCCACGATCGCCATCAGCCATCCCTGAAAACTCAGCATCCGAGAGCCGCGAGCGCGGCCTCAACGACCTCCTGCCGAACGTCGTCAGGAACCAACGGCTGGTCAACTTTATCACCGGCCGCCACCGCGCCGGCCGCCCCCAGGCTGCTCCCATTGCTGGGAGTGGACGCGGCACGGGCCAGCGCTCGTCGTGCCAGCGCGGTCCCGAGGATACCGGCCTGCACGCACCCCACGGCGCAACGCGCCCGCAGAATCCGTAACTCAGTGGGATCGGGCCCAGCAAGAGCGGCGACAATCGCATCCTGATGAGATGCAATGTCACCCTTGCCGATCTGTCGATGGATCACTGACGGATCGTTGACGAAGGCGAACAGCACAGCGCCCGGCCCGGCCATTGCCTCGACCAGACCCTCGATGATCGCCCGAGCCGAAGCCGGTGGATCAACGCGCGAGAGATCCCTCACATGACCGAACGCCTCTACGAACGGCTGGACCACTGCATCCAGAATCATGTCCTTGGACGCGAAGTGGTAGTAGAGAGCGGCTTTCGTCATACCAAGCCGCTCCGCAATGTCACGAATTGATGTCCCCGCGTAACCCTGTTCATTGAAGAGCTGCACAGCGACAGCGAGAATCCGGTCGCGCGTGTCCCCCGCGCTAGCGCGCGGTACGCGGCCGGACATCGTCGCCCCACGCCCCTCTCACCGGGAGGTCGGTAGCGAAGAACCTATACCCTCGCCAAGCAGACCCATATTTACTGACCGATCGGTAAACTACCCCGATCGGCCGATCACCCTGACCCGTCCATCGGCCCAGACCGGGGGGAAACCCGTGGCATCGCTCGCGCGTTGGTGCTTCCGTCACCGCTGGATCGTCCTACTGTTGTGGTTCGCCGCCCTGCTCGGCTTCGGCGGGGCCGCCTACGCTGTCGGCACCGACTACAAGAACAACTTCTCGCTCCCCGGAACCGAGTCACAGCAGGCTATCGACCTGCTCAAACACGAGTTCCCCGCGGCATCCGGAGAGACCGCCAGCATCGTGCTGCACGCCCGCTCCGGCACCCTCTACAACCCCGTGCTCGAGGCGGACGCCACCGCGATGCTCCAGCGGGTCGCCAGCCTCCCGCACGTCGTCGATGTGACGAGCCCATTCGAACCGCGGGGCGCGGAGCAGTTCACCAGGAGCGGAACAACGGCATTCGCCACGGTCGCGCTGGATGATCAGGCGGTTGACATCCCCCGCGACGACCTCAAAGCGATCATAGACACCGCCCGCGAGGCCGATGGCGGGGCACTCCAGGTGGAGCTGTCCGGCAGCGCGGTGTCCATTGTGGAGCAGCCCCAGCAGAACACGAGCGAGCTCCTCGGTGTCGTAGCTGCCGCGATCATCCTGTTCATCGCCTTCGGGACCCTGCTGGCGATGACGCTGCCCCTGGTAGCCGCGGTCATCGCCCTCGGCGTCGGGATGGCCTGCATCGGTCTGGTGTCACATGTGATGTCCATCGCCCAGTTCGGACCGACACTGGCAACCCTCATCGGTCTGGGCGTGGGCATCGACTACGCTCTGTTCATCGTCAACCGGCACCGGATCGGCCTGCGAGCGGGCAAGACGCCGGAGGAAGCAGCCGTCACGGCTATCAACACATCCGGGCGGGCTGTCCTGTTCGCGGGGCTCACCGTGTGCATCGCCCTGCTCGGTATGTACGCCCTCGGCGTGACGTTCCTCTACGGCGTCGCGGTCTCCGCGACCCTCACCGTGTCGTTGACCATGGCGACCGCGGTGACCCTGCTGCCAGCGCTGCTCAGCTTCTACGGCATGAAGGTGCTCGGGCGGGCCGAGCGCGTCAAGCTCACCCACAAAGGCCCGGAACCCGCGCGTCCGTCCGGATTCTGGTGGCGCTCGGCGCGTCGGATCGAACGGCGGCCGGCTATGTACGCGGCGGTGTCCGCCACCCTGATTCTGATTACCGCGCTGCCCTTCTTCGCCCTGCGGCTCGGTAGCGGGGATGAGGGCAACGGCTCTCCGTCGAGGACTTCCCGGCGCGCATATGATCTTCTTGCCAGTGGGTTCGGGCCCGGTTTCAACGGCCCGTTCACCCTGGTCGCCGCGATCCGTTCCCCCGCTGACACGGAGACTCTCGACACGGTGGTGACCGCGCTGCGCGCCGAGCCCGGGGTCGCGTTCGTCACGCCACCGCGGTCAAGCCCGAACGGACAGGCCTCGACAGTGGCGCTGTTCCCAATGACCAGCCCGCAGGACGCGCGGACGGCGGCCCTGCTCAAGCGCCTGCGCAACACGATCATCCCGCGGGTGACCGCGGGCAGCGCTCTGGACGTCAAGGTGGGTGGCGCGACCGCGACCTACCAGGATTTCTCCGACGTCCTGACGAGCAAGCTCCCGCTTTTCATCGGCGTGGTCGTGGCGCTGGCGTTCAGCCTGCTCGTAGCGGTGTTCCGTAGTGTCATCGTCCCGCTCACCGCATCCGTGATGAACCTGCTGGCTGTCGGTTCGGCGTTCGGCGTGATTGTCGCGATCTTCCAGTGGGGATGGCTGGCGGGCATTGTCGGCGTCAAGGGCGGTCCGATAGAACCGTTCCTGCCAGTGATGCTGTTCGCGATTCTCTTCGGCCTGTCCATGGACTACGAGGTCTTCCTGGTGAGCCGGATGCACGAGGAGTGGCTGGTCCGCCGGGACAACCGGATCGCGGTCTCACTCGGCCAGGCCGAAACCGGCCGGGTGATCACGGCCGCGGGCGCAATCATGACGTTGGTCTTCGCCTCCTTCACGCTCGCGGACGACCGAGTGATCAAACTGTTCGGCCTGGGACTCGCGGTCGCCGTCCTGATCGACGCCTTCGTCGTCCGCGCCCTGCTGGTGCCGGCACTCATGCACCTGTTCGGGCCGGCAAACTGGTGGCTGCCCCGCTGGCTTGATCATCTGTTGCCAAGCGTATCGGTAGAGGCACCTGAGGAAATCGAGGAGATCCGCAACAGGCCAGTGCCCGCCGAAGTCATCACCCCGGCGGACGAAGACGGCGTCGCGGATCAGGCAACCGTCTCCACCCGCCTGCCACCGACCTGGCGAGCCGACAACCACGCCTGAAAGCGGCAATCACACCTGAAAACTCAGCGCGACCGGCCATAGGGGACGCGGCGCCGCGGGGCCAGGGCACGCACCTCGCCGCATCGCTCCCCCATCCATCGCCGCGCGACGCATGGGTACCCTGGCCCGCCGGCCACCGCCCCAAGGACCAGGGTGACTCCCTGCGCCGCCTTGCGACGCACGCACCCCAGCCCCGCACCTTGATCCGCGCCCCTCGTGCCGGGCGCTCTTATTTCTGGATCTTCAGCCCAGGGACTGCCAGCCGATTGCGCGGCACGGGGGCACCCCGCGGCGGCGCGGAATGCCCCCGTGCTGACGGTCCGAGGAGGACTCCTCGGACCGCCCGGTCACACCAGGTCTCGCACCCGGCAGAAGCGGTAGTTCCGCGTAGGCCACGCACTACCCATCACCTTCGGCATCTTCGGCGCGAACACGACCAGGGCGCCGTAAGCCGGCATGAGCCGCATCGGCGCGAAGTTCGCCTGGCCGCGGACCGTGGTGGACAAAGCAGTTGCCCCTCTCCGTTGGCCACCCTCCTGACAGGCACCTTACAGATACCATCCGCATCGATATAGCTACTCTAAGTAATCGGAGTGTCGCGACAGCCTCGATCGCACGAGCGCTGGCGGCGCGCCCGGGAAGCATCGTCCAGCGGTTCAGGCCAACAGCTCGAGGTCGACCACGGTGACGAGGCCAGCGGCCAGCACCCATTCGCCGAGGCGGACGATGTAGTCCGGCAACCGCCGTGCGGCCGGGCCAGGCTCATCGCGAAGCAGCCCCGGGACCCCCTGTCCGGAGAGGTTGCTGCGGACGGTGGCGAGCCGCGAGCGGACGTAGTTGTCGTCGCGGTTGACCCGACGGGCGATCTCCCGGTATGTGGCGAACGGCGCATGGTTGTCACCCGTGCGCAATCGTGGTTCACACAGCGCTACCAGCAACAGACGTTCAGTCTGGGTCAACCGAACAATAAGCTGCACTGTGTCCTGCTCGCGGGCTACCGGCTGGCGGCGGTAGTGCACCACGCCGATCCCGTGCCGCTCACCATCCGTGCCGACCGCGACGATCTGGAACTCGGCGAGGCCCGCTGAGACCGCCGTCGCCGGGGACAGGATGCGATGTGTGTCCCCGTCCGCGGTCAACACCAGGAGCGGATGACGGCCGGTGTTGCTGATGACGATCGCGCCTTCACTTTCGGCCAGCGTTCCAGCACGGCGGGACACCAGGAGATCCTGCGGATCAGCCCCGAAGGGAATGTCGCAGCCGGCGCGGCCGAACGTCAATCGCCGTCCAGCCCCGAGCGCCCACCGCCGCCCACTGGCAGTGATCCTTGCGACGACGACCAGCGGTGCCGCATCCGGTACCCCTCTTGCGACCATGCGCTCCCGTCGCCCCTCTCATCCCAACCACCCGATGAGCCTAACTGTGAACAGACCCGGCGGCTGTCATCTACAGGTCACGATCTCCGCGTGAATCCGCAGGTCAAGAAGGCCGAGCAGCTTGCCTTCCGCGGGGGAGCACCCCTGCTCCGGTGCGGGGGCGCTCTGTTCGGGCGGACGCGGGCACGGCAACATCTGTTTTGCGCCCACCGGCAGAGCACGACCGGATGCCGCGGGCGCGCCTCGGCTGGGGGGCCGAGGCGGGGGTGGCACTGGGGGGAGAAGAAATAGCCGGAAACCGGCGGGCTGGCGACGGAGGGGGTCGCCAGCCCGCCGGTACGCCGTCCAGTGCTCCAGAGCGTCTCATCACCAGCAGGCAGGGCTGTTGTGACCACCACAACCCCTGCTCGCCATGATCCGGGCAGCGATCGCGATCAGCGCGGTACTGCGGGCACGCCCAAGGCGGCCGGGATCTTCACGCATCCTGATTCCACACCCGATTCAAGGCATTTATATCGTTTCGCCCGTTCTATACCATGAGGACCCTCATGTCCGTGGTGCCGCGCGCATGTCATGCCGTTCACCACAACCCGCATCGCCACCTTAGTGGTCGCCGCCGGAAGTTCGTCCAGGGTCTGCCGGCGCCAGACGGCGCCTCGCCTCGTTGTCGTCAGTCGCCACCCAACACCTCCGGTGGCTCCCTCCGCCGCCTCGCGATGCACGCACCCCAGCCCCGCTCCTTGATCCACATCCCTATTGCCGGGCGCTCTAAGCCAGGCACGGGCCGGGGCAGTCACGGAGTACCCACGTGACCGGGCGGACCGCCGGCGGTGAGGGCATCCCAGCCGAGAAGGCCTGTTCGTCCGCGGCATGCGGCTGCGGATGCGGGGTAGGCACCCGGGGTGTGTGTCCCGAAAACCAGCTGCCCGGCTCGCGTGGTCACGGCCCCAGACAGCCCGGAGCGCTCGAGGTGGTCGGCGACACAGCGCATGCGATCGATCGTTCCGGGCCGGCAGGTCTGATCAGCAGGAGAGGGGATCCGCATGACCACCGCACATCAGATCATGCATCGGGATGCCGAATGTATCGGCGAAACCGAGACTCTCGTGGATGCCGCCCGCAAGATGCGGGACCTCGGCGTGGGTTCGCTGCCGATCTGCGGCGAGGACAACAAACTCCATGGAATCATCACCGACCGCGACATCGTGATCAGATGTCTTGCTGAGGGAAAGGACCCCACGTCAACGCGGGCCCGGGACCTGGGGCAGGGCCGACCGTTCTACATCGACGCGGAGGCAGACCTTGACGAGGTCATGCGCCGGATGATGGAGCATCGGGTCAAGCGTCTTCCCGTGATCGAGAACAACCAGCTGATAGGCATGATCAGTGAAGCCGACCTGGCGAAGAACCTGCCCGAGGAGAAACTGGGGCAACTCGTGGAGGCCATCAAGTCCGGTCCCGCCGATCGCATCGCTTGACGCGGCTGGTTCACGCCTCCTGATCTCAGTATCCTATATCATAAGAATGATATCTTTATGATATAGGATAGCCACGTTTCAGGACACATAACGGCCATCGCGTGATTCTGCCTCGGGAGCCGTGGAAAACGCCTGACGAGAAAAAGCACGCGATGGCCGCGGGCCCCGCGGCGGGCGTCGCCGAGATCAGCTGGGATCCTCGCTGGCCTCTTGGTGGCGTGGGCTCATCGCGCCACAAACACGATCGGCGATGAATCGGTGACAGGCCCTCAAAGGGGAACGCCACCATCGCGCACCACTCTCAGATTGTCCTCGTAAAACAGCTCGTAGGCTGCGATCTCGTCGGTCAGCAGCTCAACGTCGAGCTCGCCGTGATCTCCCTGGCGTAGCCGCTCCACGTCGACGACCGCACGGTAGACAAAGGTCGCGTTGCCCTCCAGCCGCGGAATCCGAGAACCATCCGGAGAGGGCGTGACAAGGCATCTCGCGCTGCCACCCAGGTTACGGACCACGACCGCTTCGTCCGCGACGGCGTGCCCAAGCCTGGAATACACCAGGCGCGACGCCACCACCCCGGAACCGCATGAAGGAGTCAGCCCGGCTCCCCGCTCAAAGGTACGGACGAAGATCTCCCGCGGCGCCGGGAGCCGGCGCACGAACGACACGTTGGCACCAGCCGGGAGAATCTCCGGTAGTTGCGCCGCCGCGCGGCCCACGGCCACCAGCTCACTCTCGTCATACTCATCAACAATCGCGACGAGATGGGAGTTCGGCACGGCGACACCGGTGAATCGCAGGGATGGGTGCAACGCCGGGAGCACCGTGTCGACATGCTCGGCGGTCCGGCTCACGATCGGGACGTCAGCCGCGCGAAACGTCACCGGCGGCAGCTCGATGGCCACGGCCGGGACACCGGGAGCCAGCGCCGCGATCCGTTCGGCCCGGAACCGGCCGCCCCCCGTCAAGATGTCCTGCGCCTCGGCCCCCCGGCGTTCGAGGACCAGCCTGCCGACACACCGCAGGCCGTTACCGCACAACTTGGCCGGCGTTCCGTCCGGATTGAAAAAGAATGCTTCGGGTACTTTCCGCGCATCGTCCACGAAATAGATCCCGTCGCTCCCCAGCGGACCCCGCCGGTCACAGACGAGCCGAACAAATCCGACGAGTTCGGCAACCGTCGCGAAAAGCTCGTCGGGCCGGCCGTCCACGATGAGTATGTCGTTGCTTGAGCCATGGGCCTTCAGTAGTTCGAACTTCACGCCAGCCCTCCTGTCTCGATGTATGGCTCAGTGTAGTGTGACGTAACGCGACAACCCGGAACGGGGTAATCGGCGCGGCGCCCCGCTCCGCGGGCAGCGCGGAGCGGGGCCACAACCGGAACAACACAACAAACCGGAACGGCGCCATAACCGGAACGGGACCGTTCGCGGGACAAGCCCCGACGGGGCCGGCACGGGCTCCGCTGCCGGTGGCTGGCATACTGCCAGCGGGTGGCACACAGGCGAAGCAACGAGGACGCGACGGCCAGGGCACTTGAAGCGGTGCTGCCCGAAGGTGCGGCAATCACCGATCCGGATCTTCTTGTCTCCTATCGTCATGATCAGGCGACCGGGGCGGACGCCGGGCAGCCGGCCGTCGTCGTCTTCCCGCGTACCACCGGACAGGTCCAAGCGGTCATGCGGATCGCGCACTCCCGCCAGGTGCCGGTGGTCCCCCGCGGCGCCGGCTCCGGGCTTTCCGGCGGAGCCAACGCGACCGACGGCTGCATCGTCTTGTGTCTCGACCGCATGGACAGGATCCGCGAGATGCGCCCCGCCGACGGATACGCGGTCGCCGAACCCGGAGTGATCAACCAACGGCTCCGCGACGAAGCCAGCACGCATGGTCTGCTGTACGCGCCCGACCCGGCTTCACGGGAGTGGTGCACGATCGGCGGCAACATCGCCACGAACGCCGGTGGCCTGTGTTGCGTGAAGTACGGCGCCACCCGCGACGCCGTGCTCGGCCTCGAAGTCGTGCTGGCTGACGGGCGCGTCACCAGCATCGGGCGTCGCGGCATCAAGGGGGTGGCCGGCTACGATCTGGTCGGGCTGTTCGTCGGCAGCGAGGGCACGCTCGGCATCGTCACCCAGGCCAGGCTGCGGCTGCGTCCACTACCACCACCGCCGACCACCGCCGTCGCGCTGTTCCCCGACCTCGTCAGCGCCGGCCGAGCGGTCGAGGCCATCATGCTGACGACCACGCCATCGCTGCTGGAGCTTATGGACGCGACGACGTTGGCAGCGGTCGAACGCTTCCAGCCGATGGGGCTGGACACCTCGGCGGCTGCGCTGCTCATCGCGCAGAGCGACTTGCCGGGACATGCCGGTGAACGCGAAGCCGACGCCATCCTCAGCGCGTACGATGCCGCTGGTGCCACTGAAAGCTACCGTTCGCGGGACGCTGAGCAGGCCGACGCGCTGCTCACCGCTCGTCGGCTCGCCTTCCCCGCGCTCGAGCGGCTAGGCGCCTGGCTGCTCGACGACATCGCGGTGCCACGCTCGCGCCTCACCGAGACGATCAGCGGTATCGAACGGATCGCCGCTGACCGCGAGGTCGTCATCGGTACGTTCGGCCATGCCGGGGACGGAAACCTCCACCCGACGATCGTCTACCCGCACGACGATCCCGATGCCGCCCACCGTGCGTTCGCGGCGTTCGACGACCTGCTCCGGCTGGCGCTGCGAGCCGATGGGACGGTCACCGGCGAACACGGCGTCGGTCTGATCAAACGCCATGTCCTCGCCGACGAGCTGGACCTCGTCGCCCAGTCACTGCACGACACCGTGAAACACGCGCTCGATCCGGGCGGGATTCTCAACCCGGGCAAGGCGCTGCCGTTGCGCCGGTAGTCCCGCTGCCCAGCGGCTCGGCGACCGGCCGCGGGGCTACCGGCACACGCACGATCCCAGCCGAGCTCCCACCAGATGACGATTATCCCCAGCGCACCGGCCGGGGCCGGTGGCATCTCTCGCCGGGGCTGCCAGCGCAGACCGGTCAGGCTGCCGCGCGGGCCAGCGCAGCCTTTTCAGCGGCTTCCCGCGACTGCGTGGCGAGCGGGACGAGGTCAGCCATGGCCGGGTTGACCGCAGCCCTCGTCAGTTCGACGTGGATGAAGCTGATGTCGGTCGCGCCGAGCGCCCCGAAAATATGCCGGAGGTAGGGCTCCTGGTAGTCCTTGCCCTCCTGGGGGGTGCCCGGCCCGTACGCTCCGCCGCGGGCGGTGATGACCGTGACGGGCTTGCCGGTGAGGATACCGGGGCCGCCCGTCATGCTGACTGTGCGCCCAACCACGATGACGCCGTCGATCCATGCCTTGAGGGTCGATGTGATCGACCAGTTGTACATCGGGACGGACACGACCAGGTTGTCGGCCGCCTCGAGCTCACCGATGAGCTCCTCACGGGTCTGCCAGGCCGCGGCCTGCTCCGCCGTCCGCGCCTCGTCCGGCGTCATCGAAGCGGACACGGCGTCCCAGCTGAGGTGGGGAGGCTGCGTGATAGACAGGTCACGGTGAATGATGCTGCCACCGGGGTGGCTGTCGGCCCAGGCAGCGGCGAACTGGCCGGCGACGGCCCGGGAGGCCGAGCCTGGGCTCACGCTTGAGTCGATGTGCAGAAGCGTGGACACATGATCTCCTTGTCAGGACGGATGAATGCGCCACCAAACTATAGCAATACATAATTATCTGTGTTGACACGCATCGTACAGGAAGACCATCTCAGACCGCGAACAGTAGGATCGGACGAGTGGAGTACGCAGATGCGCAGGCTGGAGCGACGGAGCCTGCGGTCACACTGCCGGAAGAGCTTCACAAGGACCTCGGCTGGCTGCTAGGCCAGGCTCTGCACGGGTTCCTGCTGGCGGCGCAGACCGCGGTCGGGGAGTTTCCCGGCGGGCTACGGGGGTTCCAGGTACTCTCGGCCACTGCCGGCGGGTGCGAGCGCAACCAGCTTGAGGTCGCCCGCCGCCTCGGTGTCGACCGTTCCGTCATGGTTCGCCTGGTCGACGACCTCGAACGCGGCACGCTGGTCAGACGCTGCCCCGATCCAGCCGACCGACGGGCCCGCATAGTTCGCCCGACCGAGGCCGGCCTCGCCCGGCTCCGCGATGTGACCGCGCGCCTGCGCCTGGCCGAGCAGCAGCTCCTGGCACCGTTGACCGCCCAGGAGCAGATCAGTTTTTCCGACGCGCTGCGACGCGTGGTCGCGGGCGTCCTCAGCGCGGGCGTGCCGCCGGTACCAGATCCGGTAGCCGCCCAGGGGCCATGCCCCGGGGCAACTGCCTGACCAGTACCCCCAGCCCCGCGGTGCCGCGGCTCCTCGCGCGCCGCGGCACCTGTCGCCGGTCGCTCTGAAACAGCCAGCCAAGACGGTAGTGTGAGATGAGAGACATTATCCGCTGCCGCCATGGGAGACGGGATGAGCCTGAACCCGATCGAAACCGCTGTGCTTCTCATCGAGTTCCAGAACGACTTCACGACCGACGGCGGCACGCTGCACAGCGCGGTGGCGGATGTGATGAAACGGACCGGCATGCTCGACAACGCGGTCGCCGCCGCCGAACAGGCCCGGCAGGCAGGTGCCACGATCATCCATGCGCCGATCTCGTTTGCCAAGGGCTATGGCGAGATTAGCCCGAAGCCCTACGGCATCCTCGCCGGGGTGGTGGCGAGCAACGCCTTCGTCAAGGACTCGTGGGGCGCCCGGATCGTCGCGGGCCTCACGCCCGCCGCAGGTGACATCATCGTCGAGGGCAAGCGCGGCCTGGACACGTTCATGAGTACGAACCTCGACTTCATCCTGCGGAGCAGAGGAATCAGAAATGTCGCGCTTGGGGGCTTCCTGACCAACTGTTGTGTGGAGTCCACGATGCGGACCGCGTACGAGAAGGGTTTCAACGTCTTCACGCTCACCGACTGCGTCGCGGCGACCTCCCAGGAAGAGCATGACAACGCCATCGCCAATGATTTTCCGATGTTCTCGCATCCGGTTACATCCAAGGAATTCGTCGCCTCGCTCGGCGCCAGGGGCGAAACGGCCACCGACGCCAGCCGGGGCTGCCCGACCTGAACCGCGCAGCCGGGCCGCTCACGCTCCGGATACGGTCCCGGCTCGGTCGGCTCTCACGGGTTTCCATCGGGATCGCGCGGGTATCTCCTCGGTCTTTACCGAAGGGCTTGAAGCGGTCCGGCCCGGCCACGGGCCGGATGCGGGGGCCATGGTGCCGTCAGAGCAGGGATCGGCCACCAGAACATAGGTTGATCGTGACCGCCGAAGCCGAGCGTCTGGCCGGTCAGGCGTAATCCGGGAGGATCCGAACATCATTGTCGAGCGTTCCACCGGTACAGGTCCCGTCAACCCGTATTCGGTAAGCACGGAACACCAGCGCAGCCGGACCGCCGTTACCGGGACGGCGACGGCGCTCCCGACGGAATTGGCACAGATGTTCGACGCCGGCGGTACCACCGGGGCACTGATGCGTGACCTGGACTGGGCCGCGACACCGATCGGTTCCCCGTGGGCCTGGCCACCGAGCCTGCGGACAGCCATCGGCATCTGCCTGTCATCCCGGTTCCCCATAGTGATCTTTTGGGGACCGCAGCTGGTGAAGATTTACAACGATGCCTACTTGTCAATGCTCGGTGCCAAACATCCGGGCGCGATGGGCCGCCCAGCCGAGGCCGTGTGGACGGAGATATGGGATGCGGTAGGCCCTATGTTGACCGCGGTGCTGGCCGGGGAGGGAGCTTCCCTCTACCAGGACGAAATGCTTCCCATGAATCGGCACGGATATCGGGAAGAATGCTATTTCACCTTCTCTAACAGCCCACTGCGGGACGAATCAGGTCGAATCGGCGGTATATTCAGCGCGTGTACGGAGACGACCGCGCAGGTGGTCGGCGCGCGTCGGCTGCGGACACTGCGCTCCCTGGCATCCGGTACGAACGGGGCACGGACCACCCCGGAAGTTCTGGAACGGGCGGCAACGGTGCTCGGCGAGGCCTGGGCCGATGTCCCGTTCGCGCTGCTCTATCTGGCTGATGTTCCGGCTCATCCGGCTCATCCGGCTGATGCTCCAGCTGATGGCTGGGCTGAACCCGGCCCCGGGCCCGCCCTCCGCCTCATAGCCGGAGCGGGCACGGAGGACATCAAGGCGGCTGGTACCGCGTTGGTCGCCAAAGCACGTACCGCGTTCGACAGGGACGAACCAGCCCTTATCGACGGACTGACAGTGCCCTTGCCACAACTCGGTGTCGCCAGCCAGGCGCTCATCGTGCCGCTGCAGGCCATCGGCGCGCGCGGAGTCCTCGTCGCGGGGGTGAGCCCCCAGCGCCCGTGGGACGAGGACTACCGTAGTTTCTTCACCCTCGCCGCCGATCAGATCACCAGTTCGATGTCGAACGCGGCCGCATACACGGCAGAACGCGATCGCGCGATTGCCCTGGATGAACTCATCGCGGCGAAGACGACTTTCTTCGCCAACATCAGCCATGAATTCCGCACACCGCTGACGCTGTTGCTGGGCCCGGCACAGGACGCCCTCGTGGACGAGAGGTTCCCGCTCACGGGCATACAGCGCGAACGGGTCGAACTGATCCGCCGCAATGCGCTACGGCTGCTCCGGCTCGTCAACAACCTGCTGGACTTCGCCCGGATCGAAGCCGGCCGCCTGGAGCCCCAGTATGAGCCCGTCGATCTGGCGGGCCACACGGCAGAGCTGGTGAGCATGTTCCAAGCCGCTGCGGAGAGGGCCGGGCTCACCCTGACGATGGACTGCCCGCCGTTACCCGAGCCGATATGGATCGACCGTGACCAATGGGACAAAATCGTCATCAACCTCCTGTCAAACGCCATCAAATTCACTCTGCACGGCGGCATCACCGTCTCGGTAGCGGCGGTGCGTGAAGGCTCGGCCAGCTGGGCCGAACTGACGGTCACCGATACCGGCATCGGCATTGACCCGGCCGAGCAGGACCGGCTGTTCGAGCGGTTCCGCCGTGTCCCGCATGCCGGCGGACGCTCGCACGAAGGAGCCGGCATCGGGCTCGCGCTGGTCGCCGAACTCACTGCCCTGCAGGGCGGCACGGTGACCGTCTCGAGCGCGCTGGGAGCGGGTAGCACCTTCACCGTCCGGCTGCCGTTCGGTCATACCCACCTCCCCACCGACAGGGTCATCCCCACCGAACCGGCTGAACGGGCGCCCACGCACCCCGCTGCCCTCACCGGGTCTGTCGATGGGCTCCTCGCCGAGGCGATGCGGTGGTCCAACCGGCCGCAGCCCGGCGTCGTCGACGTCGCTAGCAGCACCGGCAGCACCGGTGACAACACAGGTGCGGCGGAAGAAAAGGATCGGTCCGCTCGCCCCACTGCCGCGCACCCGCGCCCGGACAGCGCTACCGGCCAGCCGCGGGTACTGGTCGTGGACGACAACGCGGACATGCGCGACTACCTCATCACGCTGTTGTCCAGCGACTATGACGTGACGGCCGCCGCCAACGGGACAGCGGCGCTCCAGCAGATCCGGGACACGCCACCGGACCTGGTACTCACCGACATGATGATGCCGGAGGTGGATGGCTTCGCGCTGCTCGCGGCCATCCGCGCGGACGCTTCAACGGTGCATCTGCCGATAGTCGTACTGTCGGCACGCGCGGGGGAAGACGCCGCGGTCACCGGGCTGGAGGCAGGGGCGGATGACTACCTGACCAAACCGTTCTCGGTCGCGGAACTGCGAGCACGGGTGCGGGCGAACCTGGAGCTGGAGCGGGCCCGGCAGGTGAGCGCGCACTACCTGCACCTTCTCGACGATTTCCCGCTGCTGATCTGGCGGTCCGGCACCGACGGCGGATGCGACTACTTCAACAACACCTGGCTTTCGTTCACCGGCCGCACGGTTCAGCAGGAGCTGGGATACGGCTGGGCCGAAGGCGTGCACCCGGCGGATCTCGACCGTTGCGTCGCGCTCTACCGCGAGGCCTTCAACGACCGGAAGCCGTTCGAAACAGAGTACCGGCTGCGTCATGCGGACGGCGGTTACCGGTGGATACTCGATGTCGGCCGCCCCATCTTCGACCTGGCGGGCCGATTCACCGGTTACATCGGCTCCTGCCTGGACCTCACCGAACGGCGACGAGCCGAGGAAGCGGTGCGGACGGCGGCGGTGATCGAACAGTCGGCTGCCCGCGAGCACCGGATCGCCGCCGAACTCCAGCGGAGCCTTCTCCCCGCGACCTCCTTCGTCCACGGCGCGCTGCGGACCGCTGTGTACTACCGCGCCGAAGGCGAGACCGAGGTCGGCGGGGACTGGTACGACGTGATCGAGCTCGGCGCCGGCCGGATCGCGCTCGTGATCGGCGACGTGATGGGCCGTGGCGTGCGTGCCGCGGCCGTCATGGGACAGCTGCGCGCGGCGGTACGTGCCTACGCCCGCCTCGACCTGGCCCCAGCGGACGTGCTTGAGCTGCTCGACGGCGTCGTCCGCGACCTGACCCAGGATTCGATCGTGACCTGTGTCTACGCCGTGTACGACCCGCTCAAGCACTCTCTGGCCTTCGCCAGCGCGGGGCATCTCCCCCCGCTGCTCGTCGACCCGGCAGGGACCGTTCGCCCGCTGACCGCGGGATCGGGGCCACCGTTGGGTGCCGACCTGCCGGAATTCACCGAACAGCGGGTCGCCCTCCCCCCAGGCGCCATGCTGGCTCTCTACACCGACGGGCTGGTCGAGCAGCGCGGCCGTGACATCGACGCCGGCATCGACAAACTCCGCGAGCACCTGGCCGGCTCCCGCGACATCCCGCTGGACGCGCTGCCAGATCGCCTCGTCGACCGGATGCTCCCCGGCGCCCAGGACGACGACATCGCGCTGCTGCTCGTCCAGGCGTCGCCATCGCCATTACCGTCGGTGAATGGCGGCCAGCCCATGCTGCACATGGAGATCAGCGGCAGCGTCCAGAGCGTGCGGGACGCCCGCCAGGCCGCCGCCGCGGCGCTGGCGTCGTGGCGGATCCCACCCAAACGTGCCGCTGACGTCGTTCTTGCCGTCAGTGAACTCGTCACCAACGCCGTCCTGCACGGGGAAGTGCCCATGGACCTGCGGTTACGGCCAGCCGGGCACGAGTTGATACTCGACGTCCGCGACGCCGCGAGCACCTTGCCACAGCGGCTGCGAGCGACCGCGGACGACGAACACGGCCGCGGCGTCCACCTCGTCTCACTGATCGCGGATCGCTGGGGAGCGCGCAACACCGACGACGGTAAATCCGTCTGGTGCACCTTCACGATCAACCAGTCATAAAACCGTCATCGGCGCCCGGCAGCGGGTATGACTGCCTACGAAGGTACGGTTCTCCGCCGCCTTATACCCCACCGATGTGGTAGTCGAATTGCCTCGGCACCCAAGGAACCCGGAACGATTCAGTCCCAACTCCTCGCCGAAACGATCACAAGCACTAGCGACGGCGGGCAGGAAGACAGACACCAGACAACCGACACCTTGATCACCGCCCTCCGCAGAGCCGACAAGGCCCTGCGCTTCGATCTCGACGGAATCTGGTCAGCCCGACGAGGCACCTACCGCGTCCTCTACCGCGTCAACGAAGACAAACGCGAAGTCGTCATCCTCCGGATCGAACACCGCCGAGATGCCTACCGGCCGCTGTGACCTTGTAGGCGCCGGCAGCAGACCAAAACCGTCCGCCTGTCCGCCTGTCCGCCTCAACCGAACAAATTCATCCGTGGCGACCCGAGCAGCGCAACAGGCGCGCCAGCCCTGGCAGACCGGTGCCGCATCACAATCGACGCCCGACTGCCGAGATCTCCTCAGTCACCCCTTGGCCCCATGCCACGTAGACTGAGTTGATCAACCTGGGGTGATGGGTTTCGGGATTGTGTGGCGTGGCGCGGCGGCTGGATGACACCTGGCGTTGGGCTGGCGCAAGCCGGTAGAAGTGTTCAACGATCTGCTGGAAAGGCATCTGTCGCCTTGACCGCTTGATTCCGCCGTGAATAATTGGATTAATAGAATCCGCGAC
>NZ_CAKJTO010000083.1:0-23214 GCF_917627405.1 Protofrankia sp. Cj5 | reverse complement strand
GGCACTACGTGCTGTTTGTCGGCGTGGCGTTCCGCTCGGCGTGGCAGTACCGGACGTCGCTGGTCCTGCTGACGATGGCCGAGACGCTCGCGACCGCCCTGGACTTCGCCGCGATCGGGATCGTCTTTGCCAACGTGGCCCACCTGCGGGATTTCGCTCTCGCCGAGGTCGCCTTCCTCTACGCGACGTCCGCGACCGCGTTCGCGTTGGCCGAATGCGTGCTCGGCCAGCTCGACCGGATCGGCTGGCAGATCCGGGACGGGAAAATGGACGCCGTCCTCACCCGTCCGGTATCGCCGCTGGTGCAGGCGGCGACCAGCGAGTTCTCGCCACAACGGGTCGGCCGGCTGGCCCAGCCCGCCGCTGTGCTCGCGCTGTCGCTCGCGGCTCTCGACCTCCGCTGGACCCCCGGGCGGATCATCCTGATCCCGCTGATGGTCGCCGGCGGCGCGCTGATCGCCGGCTCGTTGATCGTCACTGGCTGTGCGTGGCTGTTCGTCGCGCCGGACGCCTCCATGGCCGTGGCCGCCGCCCGTCAGGGCGCGGGCCTTGCCACCCAGTATCCGATGACGATCTACAGCAGGCACCTGCTGGTCCTGCTGACCTTCGTCGTGCCGGTGGCGTTCGTGAACTGGCAGCCCGCGCTGTACGTCCTGGCCCGGCCCGATCCCCTCGGGCTGCCGACCGCCGCGCGTTTCCTGGCCCCGGTGGTGGCGGCGCTCGCCGTGGCCGGTGCGGCCTGGGCCTGGCGGGCCGGCATCCGCCACTACCGCAGCACCGGCAGTTAGAGCGCGTTTGAGATCGTCATTCCGGCTCACCGCGTCCAGCTGCCCCCTGGCCGCGGCTCACTGATTGAAAGCCTGATCTCAAACACGCTCTCCGGGGCGTGTCTGATGGATGTTCGATCGCGCGGATCGATGCCCTGGCCCCGCCGATTACCCAGGCCTCAGGTCCCCGCGACGCTGTCGGAGTCCGGTGCCGAGTAGGCGCGGCCCTTCCAGGCCGCGCCCCGGCCCCGGTGGTGCGCCCGAGCCGAGTCCACGGTCATGATCATATAAAGGGCCGCGACCGCGGGGAGGGTCAGGACGACGGGCATGGGCTGGCGGTAGTACCGGATCATCGGGAGGTAGGTCACCGTCATCAGCACCCAGGCGCCGAGCCCGGCGGCACCGGCGACAGCCGCGGCAACGCCGCCGGCACCGGTGGCCAGCTCAGCCAGACCGGCCACGGCCGCCAGTGGTGGGACGAGGTAGGCCAGCACGAGCCCGGTGACCGTGGCCGCAAGCAGCATGGGGGAATGGCGCAGCTGGGTGTACGCGCTGCGGGCAACCATCTTCCACAGGTCCGCAAGCCGCGGGTAGGGCCGGACGCTGCGCACACCGCAGGGGCCGTGGTCAGCGAGCCCCAACCAGGTCCGGCCGCCGGCCCGCTTGACCGCTCTGGCCAGCGAGCAGTCGTCGATCACCGCGCCGGAGATGGCGGCCAGCCCACCGGCGCGTTCCAGCGCGGCCCGGCGCATGAGCACACACCCGCCAGCGGCGGCCGACGTCCTCGCGCCCGGCCGGTTGGCTCGACGGAACGGATAGAGCTGGGCGAAGAAATAGACAAACGCCGGGACGATGATCCTTTCCCAGCGGTTCTGGGTGCGTAGCACCGCCATCAGCGACGTGAGGTCAAGCCCGTACGTGGTGGCGTGGCCGACCAGCCGGAGGACCGAATCCGGCCCGTGAGCGATGTCCGCGTCGGTGAACAGCAGCCAGTTCACATCCGCTGGCACAGCGCGCAGCCCCTGTTCCAGCGCCCATACCTTGCCGACCCAGCCAGCCGGCCGCGGCTGGCTGGTGATGACCGTCAGCTCCACCCCGCCGGCGGCCTGCCGGCCAAGGTCACGGGCAACATCAGCGGTGCCGTCATCGCTGGCGTCGTCGACGAGCACGACCCGCAGCGGACCCGGGTAACGCTGACCAAGCAGGGACGGCAGGCTGTGCGGAAGCATCTCGGCCTCGTCCCGGGCGGGCACGATCACGGTGACCGCGGGCCAGCCCCCCGGCGGCTCCGCTCCGCCTCGTGCCCGGGAATCGTGCGCGTCAAGGCGCGTGTCGGTGCACCAGAACATTCCATGGCCACCCAGCAGCACCAACCAAACCAAAAGAGAACAAAGCGCGCAAGCTGCCAACGTTATCACGTAAGCCAGCCTCGCAGATTGCGCCCGCTCCGCCGGTCAGCAGCGCCGGACTGAGACGACAATACCGCCGCTCCCCGCCCGGAAGAATCGGCATTCTCCCCACCATGTCACCGAATTCGGAAATTATCACTGCCGCCGGGAAATAGCGGGTTCCAGGCGAATCACGATGGACTTGGACGTGGGAGTGTTGCTGACTCTGGCGGTGCTGTCCAAGGGCACCAGCACATTCGTCTCCGGGAAATAGGCGGCGGCGCAGCCAGCCGCGGTCGGGTACGCCACCACCCGGAAGTCCGGCGCGCGCCGGGCCACTCCGTCCACCCACTCGCTGACCAGGTCGACCTGGTCACCGTCAGCAATGGCCAGCGCGGCGAGGTCGTCGGGGTTGACGAACACGACCCGGCGGCCGTGGCGGACGCCGCGGTACCGGTCGTCCAGCCCGTAGATCGTGGTGTTGAACTGGTCGTGCGAACGGACCGTCTGCAACAGCAGCCGGCCGGCTGGGACGCGCAGCACGTCCAGGGTGTTGACGGTGAACCGGGCCCGTCCGGTCACGGTCGGGAAGGTCCGGGAATCACGCGGCGGGTGCGGCAGGACGAACCCACCGGGCCGCGCGGCCTTCACCTCGAAGTCCGCACAGCCGGGAACGACCCGGCCGATATGCGCGCGGACGCGGCCGTAGTCAGCGGCGAGCCCCTCCCAGTCGACGGCGACACGCTCGCCCAGCGTCGCCCGAGCCAGCCCACAGATGATCGCCATTTCCGAACGCAGCGACGCCGAGGCCGGCGCGAGGTTCCCCCGGGAGGCGTGCACCGCGCTCATCGAGTCCTCAACCGTGACGAACTGCGGCCCACCGGCCTGCACGTCGATCTCGGTGCGGCCGAGGGCCGGCAGGATGAGCGCCCGCTGACCGGTGACGGCGTGCGAGCGGTTCAGCTTCGTCGACACCTGGACGCTCAGGCGCAACCGCCGCATCGCGGCCTCGGTGACCGAGCTGTCCGGGGTGGCCGCGACGAAGTTCCCGCCGAGCGCGGTGAACACCTTCACCCGGCCGTCCCGCATCGCCCGCACCGTGTCGACCACGTCGAGGCCGGGCGCGCGCGGGGGGCCGAAACCGAACTCCGCGGCCAGCCGGTCGAGAAAGACCGGCGGTGGCTTCTCCCAGATGCCCATGGTCCGGTCGCCCTGGACGTTGCTGTGCCCGCGCACCGGGCACACCCCAGCGCCGGGACGGCCGATGTTGCCACGCAGCAGCAGGAAGTTGACGATCTCCCGGATCGTGGGGACGGAGTCGCGGTGCTGGGTGAGCCCCATCGCCCAGCAGACAATGATCTTCTCCGAGTCCAGCACCAGCCGCACGACCTGGTCGATCTCGGCGTCGGCGAGGCCCGTGGCGGCCCGCACGTCGGCCGCGGACAGCTTGCGCAGCCACGCGGCCATCTCGGTGAAACCGTCGGTGTGGGCGTCGATGAACGCCCGGTCGAGCACCCGGCCTGGTCGCGCCTCCTCCGCGGCCAGCAACCGAGCGTTGATCGCTTGGAACAGGGCCAGGTCACCACCGATCCGGATCCGCAGAAACCGATCGGCCAGCACGATCCCGGCGCCGAGGGCACCACTGGGGCGCTGCGGGTTGCGGAAGCGCAGCAGACCCGCCTCGGGCAGCGGGTTGACCGCGACGATGCGTGTGCCCGCGCGTTTCGCCGCCTCCAGCGCGGTGAGCATCCGCGGATGGTTCGTGCCCGGGTTCTGCCCCACAACAAAAATCAGATCGGCTTTGGCGAAATCGTCGAGGCTCACGCTGCCCTTGCCCACGCCGATCGTCTCGGTCAGCGCCGCTCCGGACGACTCGTGGCACATGTTCGAGCAGTCCGGCAGGTTGTTCGTGCCAAACGCCCGGACGAAAAGCTGGTAGGTGAAGGCGGCCTCGTTACTGGTCCGCCCGGATGTGTAGAAGGCGGCTTCATCGGGGCTGTCGAGCGCCCGCAGCTCGTCGGCGACGATCGCGAACGCGTCATCCCAGCTCACCGGAAGGTAGTGGGCATCCCCCGCCGCCTTGTACATCGGCTCGGTGAGGCGGCCCTGCTGACCCAGCCAGTAGCCGCTGCGGGCGGCGAGCTCATCGACGGAGTGCTCGGCGAAGAAGGCGGGGGTGATCCGCCGCAGGGTCGCCTCCTCGGCGACGGCCTTGGCACCGTTCTCGCAGAACTCGGCCGTGTGCCGGTGGCCGGGGGCGGCCTCCGGCCAGGCGCATCCGGGGCAGTCGAAACCGTTGACCTGGTTCAGCGCGAGCAGCGAGCGGGCTCCACGGCGGACCCCCAACTGGTCACGGACGTGCGCCATCGCATGCAGCACGCCGGGTATGCCGGCGGCCGACGGCGCGGGAGCGCCGACGATGATCCCGTCCTCGCCGGGGTCCTCTCGTGGGGCGTCACGTACCATCGTCGGAGTCCTCTCCCGCTGAACCGCGGCTCATCGCGTACCGCTGTTGGTCGCGCCGTTGGTGGTCGAGGCGCCGCCGCTCGTCGAGGCGGCGCTGTCAGCCAGCGGGCCGGCGATGCGATGCGCGCCGGTGTAGACGTTCATCGAGTCACCGCGGACGAACCCGACCAGCGTCATCCCGCTCTCCTCGGCCAGCTCAGCCGCGAGCGACGACGGCGCGGACACCGCGACGAGCGCGGGTATCCCAGCCAGCAGCGCCTTCTGGGCAAGCTCGAACGACGCGCGGCCGCTGACCACCAGAACCCGCTCGCGCAACGGCAGCTGACCGTCACGTACCGCCCAGCCGATGGCCTTGTCGACCGCGTTGTGCCGGCCCACGTCCTCCCGGACCACCAACAGGTTCCCGTCGGCGTCGGCGATCGCGGCCGCGTGCAGCCCACCGGTGACGGCAAAGACCTTCTGCTCGGCGCGCAGCCGGTCGGGCAGCACGAGCAGCACGTCCGGACGCAGTACCAGCGGGTCATCGGCCACCGTGTACCGGCTGCGCATCCGGACCCCGTCGATGCTGGTCCTCCCACACAGCCCGCAGGAGCTGCTGGTGTAGAAGGCGCGTTCGATACTGACGTCCGGCAACGCGACAGCCGGGGCCAGAGTGATATCGAGCACGTTGTAGGTCTGGCCGCCACCAGCCTGGCTCTCCGGGACCTGCCTCTCGGGGGCCTGGTGAGCGCCGGAGGGGTCGCCGCCGATGACATCACTACGTGCACCAACACAGTAACGCATCGCTGTGACATCCGCCCCGCCGCCGATGATCCCCTCGCCGACGAGAAAACCGAGGGCCAGGTCGACGTCGTGTCCGGGCGTGCGCATGGTGACGGCCAACGGCCTACCGCCCACCCGCAGCTCCAGCGGCTCCTCACCGGCCAGGCTGTCGGCCCGCGTCCCTCGCTCACCGTCAGCTGAGATCCGCACGACCCGTCTGCGTGCCGTCACCCGTCCCACACCGACCACACTGCCCCACGCGTCCCGCTGTGGCCAGTAGCCGGACCCCGCGCGCACCCTTCTACCGGGAGCGGGCCAGGACCACTCGTCGGCTCGGGGTGTCGGCGCCGCCCGGTAGGGTGATCGGCCATGCCAGCGCAACCGTTGCGGGAACTCGTCGAGCCAGGCTGGGCACGGGCCCTGGAGCCGGTGGCCGAGCGGATCACAGCCATGGGGGACTTCCTGCGCGCGGAGATCGCGGCGGGACGCACCTACCTTCCCGCCGGCCCAAACGTCCTACGGGCCTTCCAACAGCCCTTCGACGAGGTGCGGGTACTGATCGTCGGGCAGGATCCCTACCCGGCCCCGGGGATGGCCATCGGGTACAGCTTCGCGGTCGCGCCCGACGTGCGCAGGCTCCCCGGCAGCCTGGAGAACATCTTCCAGGAGCTGTGCGCGGACGTCGACGTGCCCAGGCCCGCGAACGGCGACCTGACGCCATGGACGCGGCAAGGCGTACTACTGCTGAACAGAGCCCTGACAACGGCGCCCCGGCAGCCCGGCTCGCACCGGGGCAAGGGCTGGGAGGAGGTCACCGAGCAGGCGATCCGGGCACTGGCCGGCCGGGGCAAGCCCCTCGTCGCGATCCTGTGGGGCGCGGACGCGCGTGGCCTGAAACCCTTCCTCGACGGCGTCCCCACGATCGAGTCCGCCCACCCCTCGCCTCGCTCCGCCGACCGCGGCTTCTTCGGATCCCGGCCGTTCAGCCGGGCCAACGACCTCCTGCTCCGCCAGGGAGCTCAGCCCGTCGACTGGCGCCTCCCATAACCGGATGGCCTTCCACGGGCACGCCCTGGCCCCCGCACCCCGGGTGGACATCGCGGCTCACGGGAAGCCGTGCACAGCACGGCGAATGTTCCTGTCCGGGGCGACTGGACCGTCTACCGATCGGTAGACTAGATGGTATGGCCATGACAACAATCAAGGTTGATACGGCCGTCCGGGACCGGCTGGCCTCCCTCGCCAGCGACCGCGGGACCACGATGGGCCGCATGCTCGCCGAGGTCGCGGACCGGCTCGAACGTGAGGCCTTCTTCGCGCGTGCCCGCGTGCAGCTCGACGAGCTCCGCGCCGCCGACCCGGCGGAGTGGGAGCGCGACCGGGCCGAGTCGGGCGCCTGGCAACGCGGCACCGACTCCGACGCGCTCGCGCTGCACGACGCACCCGGATGGTGGGAGTGACGGCGGTCCGCACCGGAGAGATCTGGCTCGCCACTCTCGACCCCGTGGTCGGCCATGAACAGGGCGGACGGCGCCCGGTCGTGGTCGTCTCGGCCGACGGGTTGCACAGCCTCCCCATCGGCATGGCCATCGTCGTCCCGCTCACCGGGACCGACCGCCATCTGGTGACCCAGCCCCGCCTCGCCGGGCCGGCGACCGGGCTGAGCAGGCCGAGCTTCGCGCGCCCGGAGGACACCCGGGCCATCGACACCTCCAGGCTGGTGCGGCGGCTCGGGACCACGAGCGCCGAGGACCTCGCGGCCGTTCGCAAGGTCCTGCGCTACTTCCTCGATCTTTGAGACGTTCCCGGGGCGTTGGCGAGTGCGAGCTGTTCCGGGTTCGGCCTCGCCGCCCGCGTCCGCGTCGGGGAGAACCGCGACGCCGAGGCCGCTTCCGTCCTGGTTGCTCAGGTGCGCGGCTGGCGAACGCCTGTTTGATCTGCGCGCGGGCGGCACGGAGTACCGTGGAGATAGTTGAAGGCTCAACAGCACCGCACCGGCCAGCGCCGAGGGGCACCAGGAGAAGATCATGGGTATCCACCGTCTCAACCACGTCGTCCTCTATGTCCGGGACGTCGCGCGCACGGCTGCCTTCTACACCGATGTCCTCGATTTCGAGAGCCTGCTAGTGCTGCCCGGGAAGGCCGCGTTCCTGCGGGCGCCGGACTCCACCAACGACCACGACATCGGCGTGTTCCAGATCGGCGCGGCCGCCGGCGCGTCGCAGGCAGGGCGTTCGACCGTGGGCATGTACCACATCGCGTGGGAGATCGGCACCCTCGCCGAGCTCGAGGCGACCGCGCACCGGCTCGCCGAGGCCGGTGCGCTGGTCGGCGCGTCCGACCACGGCACGACCAAGAGCCTGTACGCACACGATCCGGACGGTCTGGAGTTCGAGGTCGTCTGGCTGGTCCCCGCGCACCTGCTCGACGGGGCAGCGGTCACGGCCAAGACCAGCATCCGGCCGCTTGACCTCGCCACGGAGAAGGCACGCTACGGTGCGGACACGCGTGGCGGTCTGGGCGTCTCCATCCCCATCGGAGTCACCGTCTGAGCCGGAGCCGGCAGCTGCGGATCCGGTGACCGCGAGCCATGAAGCTGCCGGGGAACCGACGGCTCGCCGCCTCGCGTCTGTGTCTGTTCCTGTGTCTGGGTCTGGGTCTGGGTCTGGGTCTGACCGGGTGCCAGCAGGTGACGGCTCACCCATTCAACGGCCTCCCGGACAAACACCGTGCGGTTGCCAAGACCCATGATCTCGTGTCCCTCGCCCTCGAAGAGCAGGAACCGGCAGTCCACCCCCCGCGCCGTCGCCGCGGCGACGGTCTGCTCGGCTTCGATCACCGGGACGTTGGTGTCGTTAGCGCCGTGCACGACCAGCAGCGGCGCGGCCAGGCGATCCATCCGGCGCAGCGGGGAAAGCTCCCACAGCAGCACGGCATCACGCACGGGGTCGCCGTACTTGGTCACCGCGGGGCCGGCGATCCACGGTTCGGTGTGCGCGAAGAACGTGGCGAAATCCACCATCCCGCAGATGTCGACCCCCACGCGGAACAGCTCCGGGTAGGTGACCAGCGCGGCGAGCGTCAGGTATCCCCCGTAGGAACGGCCCGCGACGCCGACCCGCCCACTGTCGGCAATACCCGCCTCGACCAGATATTTCACGCAGGAAGCGACGTCGGCGATCCCGTCGAAGCGACGGCCGTGGTCGTCGGCGCCCGCGAAGGAACGGCCGTAGCCCGCCGACCCGCGCACATTCGGGGCGAACACGGCGATCCCGCGGGTGACCAGTGCCTGGAACAGCGGGGTGAAGGTGGGACGTTCCTGCGCCTCGGGCCCACCGTGGAAGAACAGCAGGGTGGGATAGGGGCCGAGCTCGCCCTGCGGGCGGTACAGCCAGCCGGACAGCTCCAGCCCGTCGTGCGCGCGCAACCGGTGCGGTACCGGGCGGACCAGCCTGGTCCGGGAACGGGCCGGGGGAGGCAGCACCGCCTCGGCAGCCGCCCCGGCGGCGGGGTCCGCGTTGCCGTCCAGATCGGCGACGGAGGCGAGCGCGGGCGCGGGGAAGGCGGTGGGGGCGTCAGAGACCATACATCGGTAACCGGTCGCGTCCGCCCCGAAATCGTAGGTCCACAACTCGCCAGGGACGGTCGAACCGACCAGGGCCAGCAGCAGACCACGGCCCCCGTCACGGACGAGCAGGCTGCCCGCGACGTCCCTCGGCAGAGGCGGGAGGCCCAGCCGGCTGCCCGAGCCCAGATCGACCAGGTCCAGGACGGTCCGCCCGTCCACGTTCCACGCCAGCACCGCGACCGGCCGTCCCCTGCACACGCCGGGCGCGGCGGCGTTGGGCACACCATCGGGAAGCAGCGCGAACCGTTCCAGGTCGGCGTCATCGCGGGCTGCCACGACCTCGGTGGCCCGTTGGGTCCCGTCGTCCGCGAGGGTTACCGCCAGCAGCGCGGCACGTTCGCGACCGGCATCGGAGAGCAGGTAGACGAGCTTCCCGGCGCCCGCGGCCACGCCCGCCGGGCCGAACCGGCCGAGCCCGACCGTGCCGGCTCCGTCCAACAGCGGGTGGCAGCGCCCGGTGACGCAGTCGACGAGGATGAGCCGGCGGACCCCTCGCGGGCCGTCCCGGAGCAGCAGCCGGTACCCGGTCGCGGTGTCGCCGTCGATGTCGCAGATGGCGAGCGCCTGGCCCGCGGCCAGGTGCTCGCGCCGCCCCGTTACGGGGTCGACAAGCAGGGCGTGGGTCATGCCCGACCGGACGGACTCGCAGATCGCGAGCGCGGTGCCGTCCGGTGTCCACCGGCCGAGCCCGGCGGCGCTCGCCGTACCGGCCTCCGAGCCGGTGGACGCATGGGGGCTTACGGCGGGATGCCAGCCGCCAGCGAGGCGACGCAGCCCACTGCCATCGGGACGGACGACCCGGACCTCGGTGTGCTCGCCGCCGCCGGGCGCCACCACGACAGCGATCCACCCGCCATCCGGCGACCAGAGCACCGACCGGACATGTCCGGCGCCGGTGTCCAGCGGCTGCTGCCTGCCGGTCGCGTCGCGCAACCATAGCCGCGGGGTGCCGTCCCGGTCGCTGACATAGGCGATCATGCCCGCGGGCCCCAGGCTCGGCGACGAACAGCTCGCCGCCGCCACCCAGTCATCCACAAGATCACCGGGGCCGGGACTGGCGCTGGCGCCGGTGCCGGCTACGTCGAACGGCCGTGGCTCGGCCGGGAACCAGTCCGTCATCATGCCACCCCCTGGGTCTGCAGCCACATCTCCAACAGCGCGGCCTGCCAGAGCGCGTTCGCGCCGAGAGTGGTCCGGTTGTCGTTCGGCGCGGCCAGCATGGCCTCGACCCACTCGGCGCGGAACAGGCCGCGGGCCTTGGCGACCGGGTCACTGAGCGATTCCCGGACCAGGTCCAGATAGGAACCGGACAGGTGCCGGATCGCCGGGACCGGGAAGTAGCCCTTGGGCCGGTCGATGACCTCAACCGGCATGATCGGCCGGCCGACCGCCTTGAGCACTCCCTTGCCGCCCGCGGCGAGTTTCAGCTTGGGCGGGCAGGCCGCCGCGAGCTCGACGAGCTCATGGTCGAGGAACGGGGTACGCGCCTCCAGACCGGCGGCCATGGTCATGTTGTCGACCCGCTTGACCGGGTCTTCCACCAGCATGACCGTCGAGTCGATGCGCAGTGCCGCGTCCACAGCGGTCGACGCGCCGGGCTCGGCGAAGTGGGTGGCGACAAATGCCCGGCTGACATCGGTGTCAAGGAGGTAGTCCGGCTCGACCATGGCCTCGAGCGCGCCGTGCGGCCGGTCCGCGAACACCCGCAGATAGTCCTCGACCGCCTCGCCGCGTTCGACGCCAGCCAGCGGCGGGTACCAGGAGTAGCCGGCAAACACCTCGTCCGCGCCCTGCCCGGACTGGACGACCTTCAGATGGCGGGAGACCTCCTGCGACAGCAGCTGGAAGGCGACGCAGTCATGGCTGACCATCGGCTCGCTCATCGCCTCGACCGTCGACTCGATCGCGGGCAGCAGCCGGTTACCAGCGACCCGGATCTGGTGATGATCGGTACCGAAGTGGCTCGCGATGACGTCGGAGTAGCTGAACTCGTCCCCGGACTCGCCGCCGGCCGCCTCGAATCCGACGCTGAACGTCGCGAGGTTCTCCTGCCCGGCCTCCGCGAGCAGCGCCACGATCAGACTGGAGTCAAGCCCCCCGGACAGCAGCACCCCGACCCCGACGTCGGCGACCATCCGCCGGCGCACCGCGGTGCGCAGCCGCTCACCGATCGCGTCCCGCCAGTCCGCCGCCGACCAGCCCTCGTACGCCGGGTCACGGGCGAAACTCGGATGCCAGTACAGCTCGTCGACGCTCGAGCCGTCCGCATCGATGATCCTCACGGTGGCCGCCGGCAGCTTGCGCACGGCGGCGAGGATCGTGCGCGGCGCCGGCACGACCGAGTGGAAGGACAGGTAGTGGTGCAACGCGACCAGATCGATATCGCCGCTGATCCCGCCGCTCGCGAGCAGCGCGGGCAACGTCGAGGCGAAGCGGACGCGGGTGGTGTCCGCCGTCACGTAGAGCGGCTTGATCCCCAGCCGGTCACGGCCGAGGACGAGCCGCCCGGTGTCGCGCTCGTGGATGGCAAAGGCGAACATCCCGACGAAGTGGTCCACACACCGGACACCCCAGCGGTGATAGGCCTTACCGATCACCTCGGTGTCGGAGGCCGAGAAGAAACGATAGCCCTGGACGGCAAGCTCGCCGCGAAGTTCGCGGTAGTTGTAGATACAGCCGTTGAAGACGGTCGTGAGGCCGAGCTCGCTATCGATCATCGGCTGCGAACCACGCTCCGACAGATCAATGATCTTCAGGCGGCGATGGCCGAACGCGACCGGCCCGGACGCCCACACGCCGCTGGCGTCCGGGCCGCGCGGCCGCATCCGGTCAGCCATCCTCGCCACCGCGTCCACATCGGCCGCGGCACCGTCGAACCGCAGTTCCCCGCTCAGACCGCACATGCTCGCTCCTGTCGGTCGTTTCATCGGTTCCGCGGTGGGCCAACGGTGGCGCGATCATCCGCCTGCCGTGCCACCGGCGGCCCAGGCCCCAGGCCCCAGATCCCAGGCCGCTCGACGGCGTGGCTACCACCATCGGCGCCCGTCGTTTCCAGAAGATGACGTCACCATTACGAACAGTAATGACCTGCCGCGGGCCTTAGCTCCGGCGGCGGCCACGTAGCGCGCCCAGCACCAGGGACGCCCTAATGCGGCAGCCAGGTGTCCTTGGAGCCGCCGCCGCGGGACGAGTTGACGATCAGGCTGCCAACCGGAGCGACCCTGGTCAGCGCGGCCGGCACGACCACCGCTTCCGCTCCGAGGTAGACAAAAGCCCGCAGGTCGACCGAGCATGGCTGGAGACGGCCATCATGCCAGGTCGGATGGGTCGACAGCCGCACCAGCTCCTGGCCGATCCAGCGGCGCGGATCAGCGATGATCCGCTGGCGGGCGGCCGCGAGCTCAGCGGTGTCCGCCCGCGGACCGATCAGCACGCCGTCCCCGCCGTAGCCCTCAGCCGGCTTGATCACCAACTCGTCGAGATGATCGAGCACGTACGCACACTGCTCGGGATCACCGCAGACGTAGGTCGTGACGTCGTCGAGTACGGGCTGCTCACCCAGGTAGTATTTGATCAGGCGCGGTACGTAGGCGTAGAGCACCTTGTCATCGGCAACTCCGTTACCCGGCGCGTTCGCGAGGCTGAGCGTCCCCGCGCGCACCGCCGCGATCAGCGCTGGGCCGAGCGGCAGGCCATCGGCGGCCACGGCCGTGGCGAGTTCGTCCTCGTCGAAGCGCCGGTACAGCACGTCGACGCGGCGTCGGCGGCCCCGGTCGAGGCGGTGGACCACCGTGCCCGAGGCGCCGTCCCCGACGGTGAGGTCGGCCGGTTCGACAAGCGCGACCCCCATCTCCTCCGCCAACAGGGCGTGCTCGAAGTGGGCCGAGTTGTCCGACCCGTCGGTGAGCACCGCGATCGCCGGCTCCCCCGCCGCCCGGATGGGGGCCGCCGCGACAAGCGCCTCGTGCAGCAGCGCGGGCACACCGTCGAGCCCGGCAATCCCGCCTGGCGGGATCAGATCGGGCAGTATGGAACCGGTCAGCCGCCGGCCTTCGATGGCGTAGGCGACGCCGGAGGGCACCCGCAGGTTGTCCTCCAGGACGAACCAGTTCCCGTTGGCATCACGGACCAGGTCGATGCCGGTGACGGTGGCCCGGATAGCGTTCGCGGGCACGGCGAAGCCAGCGGCCCGCATACCGGGCGCGTTGTGTACCGCCCAGGCCGGGAGCACACCGTCGCCTACCGCGGCCTGCTCGCCATAGGCATCGTGCAGGAAGGCCTCAAGCGCCCTGACACGCTGCGCCAGGCCGGCCCGCAGCCGCGACCAGTCCGCTTCGTCGACGATGCGTGGCACCAGGTCGAAAGGGAATGGTCGCGCCGCGTCATCTCCGGCCACCCGGAACACCACCCCGCGCAGGACCTGCTCGACGCCACGGGCCTCAACAAGCTCGGCCAGCATCGCCGGCCCGAGGCGCTCCAGGGTCCGCATCACGGCCCGGTACGGAGCGCGGACCGCGCCGCCGGTGTCGACCACCTCGTCGTAACCGTCGGGGTGGTACCCGCTGAGCAGGCTGGCCTGACCCGCGGTGCCGGGCTGTACCGCCGTACCGGGGGCACGGCCCGGCACCTGCCCCGGCACCGCGAGCGGCGCGTCGCGCGTCTCAGCCAGGACAAGATCTACAACGTCGCTGAGCCGCCCGCGCCGGGCGAAGGCCCGCCGCTGCCGGGCCGCGGCACTGCCACGCCCGATCACCTGCTGGGCGAGATCGGTCACCAGCTCCCAGTCACCGGCATGCTCAAGCTCGTTCCGCACCTCATGGATGAGCCGCCACAAAAGATCATATGCCGGTACCGGAGCCGCCCCGGCCACATCGACCAGGTCGCCCTCGATCCCGGATCGCGCCGCCCGCCAGGTGGCCGCCCGCAGCAGCTCGGTACGCGGCGGCGGTGCCGGCACACCGATCCCGATCGCCAGGATCGCCCGGCGGACGAGCGCGCGGAACAGGCCCGCGATGAGAATGACGTTGTCGACGTCCGGGCATGCGTCGCAGATGCGCAGTTCGACCGTGGGCAGGTGGGCGGATGGGCGGACGTCGAAGTAGACCATGCCCGAATCGCTGATCACCCCCGATTTGATCAAATCGGCGACCAGCTGATCGTATTCGGCCGCGGTGCTGAACGAACCGGCGACGCCAGCGGTCGGCCACCGCTGCCAGACCAGGGTGCGTACGCTCGCATACCCGCTGTCAACGCCCTTCCAGTAGGGGGAGCTTGCCGACAGCGCCAGCAGCATCGGCAGCCACGGCGCGATCCAGGCGACCACCGCCATGGCGAGATCACGGTCCGCGACGTCCACATGCACCTGAGCGCCACAGATCAGCTGTTCCCTGGCCAGCAGCTGATAATCGGCGAGCATCTGTTCATAACGCGGGTCGCGACTGATCTCCAGCACGCCCGGATCGACCAGCGGGACAGTTCCCGCGGCCGCGGGACCGAGGCCGAGCGGCTCGGCGACCGAGGCGAGCTCACGCCGCAGGTCCAGCAGGTCGGCCCGCAGGTCAGCAAGATCGGTACAGGGACGGCTGTTGGTTTCGACCACGGACTTCAACAGCTCCGCGGCAAAGCGATCGGCCGGAAGGCGGTCAAGGATCGCGCTGGCCCGCGGTACGAGCTGGCGGGACGCGAGATCGAGGATGTGAAACTCCTCCTCGACGCCGACAGCCGCAATTCGGTCGTCGCTCATGGCTGACGACGCTACGGCCATTTGGCTACAGAAGCACGCCATAAGAGCGCCCGGCCGTTGAGAACGGGCACGTTTTCCGGCATTGCCGCGGACATGCCAGCGGGCGCGCCGAGCGCCGGGGTGGCCTGGCGAGGCCGCGGACGGCCGCCCGGCCAGCCCGAGGCGCGCTGACATCGCGGTAACTATCGGCACTTATCGATAATAATCAGCCACCAAACTCCGCCACTTCGCGGTCATCCTGCCACCCCTCGTGCACTTCAGTGACTTGTAATGTCACAATGCAACCTCGCCAGCACTTCTGGTGACATCGCCAACGCCAAGAGTATGATCTTCAAACGAAGGGTGCTGACGTGCGACCACGGGAATATGCCCCGTCCGCCCACAGCTGGATGTGTCTGGAGGGCCGATCATCATGGCGTTACTGAACGCGACCGACATCGCAACGGCCGGACCGGTCGCCATCTCCGCGTCCGCGAAGCCGGCGGACGCCGCCGGCCCGGGCGCGGCGATGATCAGCGAGAGCCGCATCGGCAGACAGGTACGCGTACCCAAGACCGCCGAGCTGGTCGCCGCGCATCTGCGGCGCCAGATAGTGCGCAACGAGCTGGTCGAGGGCGATGCGCTTCCCCCGGAAGCCGTGCTGATGGAACAGTTCGGCGTCTCCCGTCCCACGCTGCGCGAGGCGTTCCGGGTCTTGGAGTCCGAAGCGCTGATCAGCGTACGGCGCGGGGCGCATGGCGGGGCCCGCGTCCACACGCCCAATGGCGACGTGGCCGCCCGCTACGCGGCGCTGGTCCTGGAGCACCGCGGCACGACCCTCGCCGACATCCACCAGGCCAGAGCCCTCATTGAGCCACCCTGTGCCCGCCAGGTCGCCGAACGCCACACCGATGACGATCTTGTAGCGCTGCGGGCGGCCCTCGCCTCGGTCGAGGCCGCCGGCAACAGCCCCGGTCAGCTACAGGCCGCGAGCGCGGACTTCCGCCGCCTGCTGGTGGAGCTCGCCGGCAACCAGACCCTGATCGTCCTCGCCGGCATGCTGCGCCATATCGTCAGCCTGGTGGATGGCAGCGGCCTGATCCCCGGCAGCGGACCGGCGGAGCCAGCCACCGACGGCGAGCATCACCACCCGCACCACCAGCTGGTGACGCTGATAGAAGCGGGCGAAGCGAGCGCGGCCGAGGACCTGTGGCGTCGCCATCTGCTGGCGGCGGACCCCTTCGCCGGGCACGACCAGGCCACAGTCATCGACCTGTTGGGAGGGGTCCCGGCGCCGGGTAGGTAATGTCGATCAGGTGACCCGCGCCGAGACCGACTCGCTGGCCGAGGTCCTCAACCTCGACCGCATTGAAACCAACATCTTCCGCGGCTGGTCCTGGCACACCGCACCGACCAGGGTGTTCGGCGGCCATGTCGCGGCACAGGCACTGATCGCCGCTGGTCAGACCGTTGCCGCTGATCGCCCGGTGCATTCGCTGCACGCCTACTTCCTGCTACCGGGTGATCCCGCGGCGCCGATCATCTATGAGGTCGACCCGATTCGTGACGGGCGTTCCTTCACGACCCGGCGTGTGGTCGCCATCCAGCACGGCAAGGCCATCTTCAACATGTCCGCGTCGTTCCACCACACGGCGGAGGGTCTCGAACACCAGGCGGCGATGCCGGTGATGCCGCCGCTGCCGCCGCCCGGTGGCCCAGCCGCACCATCCGACGATGTGTTCTCCGACGGCCGGGGGGTCGAGCCGTTCTTCCGGCGCTACCTGGACGTCCTGCCCATCGCGAGCAGCGCGCCGGACGGCTCCGTCCAGCCGCCGGTCGTCTCCCATCTCGGGGATCCGCATGCGCCCCACCAGCGGCGATGGTTCCGCGCCCGCGGGCCGCTGCCCGACGACCCGCTCTACCACGCATGCGCGGTCACGTACGCCTCCGACCTCCATCTGATCACGACGACTGTGCTCCCGCACCGGACACCGGAAGGGCCGCGGATCTCGCTGGCGAGCCTGGACCACGCGATGTGGTTCCACCGCCCGTTCCGCGCGGACGAATGGCTGCTCTACATTCAGGACAGCCCGTCGGCGTACGGGGAACGCGGCTTCACCCGCGGGGAGATATACACCGCCGACGGCCGGCTTGTCGTTTCCGTCGCGCAGGAGGGACTGATGCGGCAGCGGCCCTGACGCGCCCTTCTTTTCCATCGTGTTCTCTGCGCATGCGCGTTTCCAGCGTTTCGCGTTTCTTCGTTCTCCGCGCTGCCGGCCGGCAGGACGGGCCGGCTCCCGACCAAAGGCTGGGCCGTTCAGTCGTCGGCGGCGCGGGCAGGGACCGGCTGCCGGACGGACCACGCGGCCGGCAGGGACAGCACCATCGTGAGCCCGCCGCCGGGGGTGTCGTCGGTACTCAGCGAACCTCCCATGGCCTCGGCCAGACCGCGGGACAATGCCAGGCCCAAGCCGACACCGGTGGTGTTGTCCCGGTCGCCGAGACGCTGGAAAGGCTGGAAGACCCGGTCGCGGTTCTCCGCCGGGATGCCTGGCCCGCGGTCGATAACGCGGATCTCGACCCGATCGTCGAGAGCACTCGCGGTGATGACTGGACGGGTCCCCGTGGGGGAGTACCGGAGCGCGTTCGAGACGAGGTTGACCAGCACACGCTCGACGAGGGCGGGGTCCGCGTGGATGTCGGGCAGCTCCTCGGGCATCTGGATCTCCACGTTCCGGGCGGGCGGGCCGAGTTCGTCGAGAGCGTGCGGGATGACGCCGTCGACACCGACCGGCCGGGGGAAGACACTGAGCGCGCCGGCCTGCAACCGGCTCATGTCGAGCAGGTTGTCGACGAGCCGGGTGAGCTTGTCCATGGACTCGTCGGCGGTCGCGAGCAGTTCCGCCTGTTCGTCCCGGGTCCAGGCGACGTCCCCGCCGCGCAGCCCGGTGATGGCGGCCTTGGCCGAGGCCAGCGGTGTGCGCAGATCATGGCTGACCGCGGCGAGCAGCGCCGTGCGTATCCGGTCGGTTTCGGCCAGAGGGCCGGCCTCGGCCGCGGCTTCGGTGAGGCGGCGCTGTTCGAGCGCGAGCGCGGCCTGGGCCGCGAATGCGGCGAGTATCCGGCGGTCCGCGGCGGGCAGCGGACGTCCACGCAGCACCAGCGCGAGGTTGTCCCCAATGGGGACGTCCACGTCACCGTCCTCGGGCCGGGTGCACGGGTCGGTCCCGATGCTGTGCACGACCCGCCATCCGCGCACGCTCCCGCCGTCACGGCCCGCGCCGGAGCGCTGCTCGGATCGTTCCAGCAGGGTGGCGGCCATCATGCCGAACGTCTCGCGCGCCCGCGAGAGCAGGGCCGGCAGCGCGTCCTCGCCGCGCAGGACGCTGCCGGCGAGCACGGACAGCGTCGCGGCCTCGGCTGAGGCCCGCGCCGCCTGGGCGTACCGGCGCGCGGCAAGATCGACAACCCGGCTGACCATGATTCCCACAAGGATGAAGGCGACGAGCGCAAAGGCATTGTTGCGTTCCGCGATCGTCCAGTGGCGCAGCGGCGGGGTGAAGTAGTAGTTCAGCATCAGCGAGCTCGCGACCGCGGCGAGCAGCGCCGGCCAGAACCCACCGACCAGCGCGACGACCACCACGGCGAGCAGATAGGTGAGAGCGTCGGTGGTGAGGTTGAGCGAACCACGGGAGTTCGCCAGTACGACGGTGAGCAGCGGGAGCAGGCCGGCCACCAGCGCGGCCGCGATCAACCGGCGGCGCGGCGTCAGGCCGTGCGCGAACCGCGGCAACCGCCAGCCTCGACCGATCTCCTCGTGGGTGACCATGTGGACGTCGATCGATCCGGACAGCTTGGTCGTGGTGACGCCGATGCCCGGACTGAACATCTGCGCGAGCCAGCCACGCCGGCTGGCGCCGAGCACCAGCTGCGTCGCGTTCTCCGCGCGGGCGAAGTCGAGCAGCGCGGTCGGGACGTTCTCGCCGATGACGTGGTGATAACTGCCGCCAAGGCTTTCCACCAGCGCCCGCTGTCGCGCGAGGGCCTGTGGGTTCGCGCCGGTGAGACCGTCGGACCGGGCGACGTGCACGGCAAGCAGGTCGGAGCCCTTGCTGCGGTCAGCGATCCGGACGGCCCGGCGGATCAGGGTGTCCCCCTCGGGGCCACCGGTGAGCGCGACCACCACCCGTTCACGGGTTTCCCAGGTACCGGCGATGCCGTGCTCCGCGCGGTACCGGTCGAGCTGCTCGTCCACCTTGTCGGCTACCCACAGCAGTGCAATCTCACGTAACGCGGTCAGGTTGCCGATCCGGAAATAGTTCGACAGCGCCGCGTCGACCTTCTCCGGAGCGTAGATGTTGCCGTGCGCCATCCGCCGGCGAAGCGCCTCCGGAGCCATGTCGACCACCTCGACCTGGTCGGCCTCACGGACGACGTCATCGGGCACGGTCTCCCGCTGCGGCACCCCCGTGATCCTCTCGACCACGTCGTTGAGTGACTCCAGGTGCTGGACGTTGACATTGGAGATGACGTCGACACCGGCGTCAAGGAGCTCGCGGACGTCCTGCCAGCGCTTGGTGTTGCGGCTGCCGGGGACGTTCGTGTGGGCGAGCTCGTCGACGACGGCGACCGCGGGCTTGCGGGCGAGCACCGCGCCGAGGTCCATCTCGGTGAACACCGCGCCCCGATAGGAGATCTCCTTTCGCGGGACGACCTCCAGGCCTTCCAGCAGCGCGGCCGTCTTCGGCCGGCCGTGGGTCTCCACGAAGCCGACGACCACGTCGGTGCCCCGGTCGTGACGCCGGTGGGCCTCATCCAGCGCGGCGTAGGTCTTACCCACGCCAGGTGCCGCACCGAGGTAGACACGCAACGTTCCCCGAGTCACGGCACCCATCCTGCGCCATCCGCGCGTCCGCCGCGAGGCACGCCGAACGCATACAGAAAGCAAACATTCGTTTACGACGAACAACAACAAAATCACAAAACAAGACATAAGGAACGGTCCACGAACACTCGTCACCCTCCGGAAGAGCAACCAGCGAACAGGGCAATGCGATGGAAGAGGCTAGTGATCTGCGCTATAGCGGGACTCAGACGACGAACGGACGATTACCGTAGCGGGCATGCCGCAAGCAGGACTTGCCTGGCAGACACTGCACGATGCCGGCGCGCTCGCACTGGTCGACACCGCGTCCCACCGGGCCGCCGCGGTTGCTCGACCATGTACGCCCGAGCTGGACATCGCGGATATCGTGGAGGCTGAACGCCTAGTCCAGGCCTGGGCGGACGCATCCACACGGCGTGCGGCGGAAGAAGCGCTGGCCGGCCGGCTCGCCGCCGACTCCACCCGGCTGCTGCGCTCGCTGAGCTGGCTGTTGGCGATGTGGGCGGTAACGCTGCACCTACGGACCGGTGAACAGCCACACACGGTCATCCGGTCGTTGACCTACCGCGGAGTGTGGCGCAGTGCCGAGGCACCTCATTGCGAAGGCGTCTGGGAATCACTGAGCCAGCGGGTCCGCGTCGGCGCGCTGGCCGCGCTGACCGGAGACAGCGACGCCGCGCACGCGTTCCGGCTGGCGATCTGCCAGCCTCCCGGTATCGCCGAGGTGCTGTTGCACCACGCGCTGTCCGTCATGGGCGACCTCGCCCGCAACATGCATGCCATCGGTATCGACCCCACCGACCTGGCCCGCACACTCGCCGCTTACACCACGGAGCCGCCCGCCATCCAGCCGGCTTCCTTCCGCCCGCTGGGCTGACCGGCCCGCCGCCATAAATAATCTTCTGTGGCCATGATGTGATCGGCGGAGGCAACTCGGACAGCGCGCCGCCGCCATGCGACAGTTGGATGTCCGATGTGGCGGCGACGGGGAGTGGTAAGTGACCCTGCGGAAACGGGAACCGAACACGAGACAGCCTCGGTCCGGACCTGCCAGCGCGTTGCCGGCGGTGGCCGGTTTCTCGACCAGGCCGGTCATGACCAGGGCCGGGGACTGACGCCGACCGTGCCGTCCGACATGCCCTCCGCCGGCTCCGCACCCGCCGGCCTCACCAGCCTCACCGGTCTCACCGGTCTCGCCGGGCGGGCGGAGGCACCCGGTGTGCTCTCGGCCGGGCGTCACCTGCGCGCGCCGGAAATCGTCGAAGCGGCCGTCCTCGTCGACCTGGTGATCGCTATCTGCCTGGTCGCGCGCTTCCTTCCGCTCGGTTGGGTGCTGACGATCCCCGCGGCGGTCCCGGCGGCGGTGCTGGCCGCGCGCTGGCGGCTGCGCACGGCCAGCACGGCGATATTCACGGCCATGGCGGTGGCCGTTCTCCTCGGCGGCACCGGGTTCGCGATCACCATCACCTCCTGCATGATGAACGGCACCGTGCTCGGCACGGCCCACCGTCGGCGGTGGGGTCTCCTGCGCACGGCAGCGGTGACCGTCGGCACACTGTGGGTGCCGGTCGCGCTTGTCATGGACGCGCTGTTCGGCGTTCTCACCCAGCTGCGCGGGCTGTTGCTCGCCGAGATCATCAACAGTTGGGACGGCGCCCGGAGCAGCATCGCGCGGCTCGGGATCACACCGGACAACCCCGGGCTGGCGGCGGCGGACTGGGTTGTCCGGTGGGGCACGACGCACTGGTGGGCGCTGCTACCGATCACGCTGCTGGCGAACACGGCGGTGAACGTGCTCGCCGCCGGAGTGGTCATCCGGCCGGTACTGCGCCACCTCGCCGCCAGCGCACCATCCGCCCGGACCGACCAGCCGAACCCGCCGGGGTGGATACCCAGGCGCAGGACGGCGGGCAGTCCGCACCATCCGCGACCGCACGCACAGCCATGCCCACAGCCATGCCCACAGCCATGCCCACAGCCGCACTCGGGGCCACACTCGCGGCCACAGCCTGATACGCAGCCGCGGCCTCTTCCCGTGCGGCTCGAATCGGTGACGTACCGCTACCCGGGGGCCGCGCGGGACGCCGTCCACGATGTGTCGCTCACCATCCGGCCAGCGGAGTTCGTGGCGATCCTGGGCAGCAACGGGTCCGGGAAGTCCACGCTCGCCCGGATCATCGGTGGCTGGAGTCCCACCGACGGACAGGTGCTACGGCCCGGTGACTGCGCGCTCGGCCGGCCCGGCGGCACTTCCATGATTTTCCAGCGGCCGGAGTCGCAGGTACTGGGTGTGCGGGTCCGCGACGACATCGTGTGGGGCCTGCCGGAGGGTGGCCGGACGGTCGACGTCGAGGCTCTGCTGGCGAAGGTCGGGCTCGCCCAACTCGCCGACCACGAAACCGCGACGCTGTCCGGCGGGCAGCTACAGCGGCTGGCGGTCGCCGCGGCGCTCGCGCGGGCGCCACGGCTGCTCGTGTCCGACGAGTCCACCGCCATGGTGGACGCCGACGGCCGCCAGCAGCTCACCGAGCTGCTGGCGCGGCTTCCCGGCGAAGAGGGGGTCACGGTCGTGCACGTGACCCACCGCCGCGCCGAGGCGATGCGCGCACACCGCCGCATCACTCTCGACAGCGGCCGGATGACACCGGCGGACGGCGCGGCAGCCGGCCCGACCACCTGCGTGTCTGTCGATCCCCGCCCGGATCCGCGCCCAGGCCCACCCGCAGGCCCGTGCCAGCACGCCGAGGCGTCACCGCTGGTCTGCCTCAACGGTGTCGGGCAGATCTACTCCCCTCGATCACCATGGGCGCACCGGGCGCTGACCGACGTGTCCTTCCAGCTCGGCATCGGTGAATCAATCGTGATCAACGGCCGTAACGGATCGGGGAAGTCGACGCTCGCGGCCGTCCTCGCCGGTCTGCTCAGCCCCTCCGAAGGCGATGCCCACATGTCCGGCCGACCGCTGACCGCCTGTCCCGGCGAGATCGGACTGGCCGTGCAGCACTCCCGGCTCCAGCTGCTGGCACCCACCGTAGGTGCTGATGTGCGTGCCGCCGCCGGGGTGAGCGCGGCCGCCGCCGACGACGCGCTGGCCGCCGTCGGCCTGGATCCCGCGGTGTTCCGGGACCGGCGGGTGGAGAACCTCTCCGGCGGCCAGCTGCGCCGCGCCGCGCTCGCCGGGCTGATCGCCCGCCAGCCCCGCCTGATGATCCTCGATGAGCCGCTGGCGGGGCTGGACATCCCGTCACGGCGAACCCTCATCAAGGTGCTCGCGGACCTTCGCGTCCGCACCGGCTTGACGTTGGTCGTGATATCCCACGACTTCGACGGCCTAGCCGATGTGATCGAGAGAACGATCGTCCTGGACGGGGGACGCCTGGTCCACGACGGGCCTTTCCGCGGTGACCGGCCGCAGCGCGTGCCGGCGGCTGCCCCGCCAGCCATCGCCCGCGCCGGCGGCGTCCGGACACTCCCCCGACCGCGCCATGCGGTGGTCACCGCCAGCGCACAGAGCGCGGCAGTCATCGATACCGGGAGTCCCCGCGCCACCCCGGCGCCGGTCGCCGTGGCGGCTGCGCACGCACGCCGGCCCGAGC
>NZ_CAKJTO010000082.1:20140-24302 GCF_917627405.1 Protofrankia sp. Cj5 | reverse complement strand
CGATTACGCACCCGTTCCTCGAGAACGCTGAAGACGTCGATGTGTAGCCGGGTCATGTCTCCGGACCAGTGCCAGAGGCCACCGACCTGGCTGACCTCACCGGAGTCCCGCAACCCGTCGACCAGTTCGCGCAGCGTCAACACGTTGCCTTCCGTCAGCTGCCACAACCTGTTCCCCGTGCGTCCCTCCACTCGGCCGCCAAGCACACCCGCCAACAGGTGATCAGTCTGCGACCGGTCCAGCGGCGGGACCGGGATCCGCGTGACCAGGTCACGCTTCCACAGCTCCGCGACGCTGTCGGGAACGATCCCCGGGGTCCGACGTGTCCCAAGGACCAGCACGTGACCGGTCCGGGTGGCGCGCAGAACCAGATCGGCGCTCGTCGTGTCGAGCAGCTGCATGTCATCGATCGCCAACACCACCTGGTGAACACTCGACGGCCGCTCGACGAGGCTGTCGAGGACGAGGTTGAGCTCCCGTGCTCCCACAACCCCATGCGGCTCCTGATGAGGCAGGAATTCAGCGAGCGCCCCCAACGGGATGGCGGACATGGCCTCGGTGGCGTACACACGCTTGACCGTGAAGGTGCCCGCGTCCTGCTGCCCGGCGATCTCCCGCAACAACCGACTCTTGCCGACGCCCGCCGCACCCTCGAGGAGCATTCCTCGGCCCTCGGCTAGCGCCGCCGTGACCCGGCCCACCTCGATGGACCGGCCGACGAAAGGCCAAGCGTGCACCATGCTGCCGAATTATGTCGTGGTCGATCCGTCGACGAACCCACCCGCCCTCAACGCGCTGGTGATCACTTTCGAGGGACGCCTGACCCCGACCACCACCAACTGGCCCACTACCGAGCGCAGCACCACTTACGCCGAGCGTTCGGACAGTCCCGAAATGCTCGGTGTAGACGTTAGTACCGTCGCCGGGTGCCGTTCGGAGACGATCAACATCCGGCGGGAACAGTGCACGTCATAGCGGGTGAGCTGGGACGTGGCCGGCTACCGACGGGCTACACAACTAGCGGTAGGTGTAAGTTACAGGCGACGTAAGTTGCCTGCGTGGAGTTGGGGCGATCATGGCCTTCGTCAATCGCACCGAGGAACTCGCAGCCCTCGATGCCTGGTGGAAGTCGACCGACCCGCGTCCGGCGGTGGTCTGGGGGCGGCGCAGGGTAGGCAAGACCGCTCTGGTGCAGCGCTTCGCGGAGGGCCGACGGTCGGTCTTCCACACCGGAGCCGGTCGTGCGGCCGCAGGGGAACTGGCGCAGCTATCCCGCCAGGCCGCGGCCGCGCTGCCTGGGCGCCTCCGCGACCTGGCCGCCCGCCCCTACGCCGACTGGGACGATGCCCTTGACGACCTCGCCGCCGCGGCCGAGCGCGAGCCGCTCCTCCTCGTCCTGGACGAATTCCCGGAGATCGTCAACACCTCGTCCGACCTGCCGGGGATCCTGCGGGCCTTCCTGGACCGGACGCTTGGCAGGACCAGACTGCGGCTTCTGTTGTGCGGGTCGGCCGTGCGGCACATGACCGCGCTGCAGGAACAGCGGGCACCCCTGTACGGCAGATTCGACCTGTCGCTGTCGCTGCATCCGTTCCGTCCGCACGAGGCCGCGCTCATGCTGCCGGACCTCGCGCCAGCCGACCGCGCACTCGTGTACGGACTGGTCGGCGGCATGCCGCTCTACCTGTCGTGGTGGGACCAGGCCGCCGACGTCGCCGACAACCTGCTGAGGCTGGCCTACCGGCCCGGAGCACCGCTGCTCACCGAAGGACAACTGGTGCTCGCCACCGAGGTGGAGCACGGTGAGTACCCGGCGGCCGTACTGCACGCAATCGCCGCAGGCCGCTCGCAATACAACGAAATCAAGGACCATGTCCGCGCCGAACCCGCCCGCACACTGGATCGGCTCATCGAGCTACGGCTGGCCGAACGACTGACGCCGGTCACCGAGACCGCTCGCAGCCGGCGGAGCGTCTACCGGATTGCCGACAATTTCCTGGCCTTCTATCTCGGCGTACTTTCCCGCTACCGCGCGGAGATCGAACGTGGTCTGGGCAAGGCGCTGCTGCCGGTGCTGATCGACAGCCTGGACGATCATCTCGGCGCGCCCTGGGAGGAAGCCTTCCGCGAGCATCTGCGTCGACTCGCCGTCGGCGCAGCACTGGGCCCTGACATCGTAGCCGTGGGACCGTACTGGAGCACGGGCGGCCAGAACGAGATCGATGCGGTCGTGCTCGCGGGCAGAGACAGGCACCCGGTTCTCCTCGGCGAGGCGAAGTGGACCCGTGCGGTCGACGGTGGACGGCTCGCGAGCCGGCTATGGGAGAAGGCGCCTGCCTTGCGGATCGCCACACCGTGGGCCGTTCGACCTGGCTCCGACGGCACGGACGCGGACGCGGACAGGACGGACAGACCTGAGCCGGTTCGCCTCGCCCTCTGCGCCCGCGAGGAGGTCCGCGGGGCGCCGCCGGGAAGCCTCACCGTCACGGCCGCCGACATCTTCTCCCCATAGCTCGCAAGGAAATCTTTGGGGATACCTGGCAACGCCACCCACAGCCACGCTTCCCCACGCCTTGTCTGGGCGCCACCCCGAAGCGTCGGCGGCCTGTGATCGTGTCCGCAGCCTCCGCGCGGCGCCGGGCGGCACCATACCGGACGACACCACGCCGGATGGCGACAGGGTGGTCGGGACGGGGGCATGGCCGACCGCCGTCCAGCCCGGCCCGGCGGGCCCGGCGGGGCTGCCGGGAGAGCTTTAATGAAAACGATTACGATTCCGGTGTTTCCTGTCCCGATCGCGGCAGTGCCGCCACGACCCCGGAGCGCACCATCATGA
The DNA here is from genome assembly GCF_917627405.1 of Protofrankia sp. Cj5. Classification (NCBI taxonomy): domain Bacteria; kingdom Bacillati; phylum Actinomycetota; class Actinomycetes; order Frankiales; family Frankiaceae; genus Protofrankia; species Protofrankia sp. Cj5. The sequence continues at coordinate 21,466 of NZ_CAKJTO010000082.1, read as the reverse complement.
AGATCGCATTTGTCGGTAAGGGCGGCAGCGGGAAAACCACGCTGTCCGCACTGTTCTGCCGCCACCTGGCCGCTTTCGGCCACCCCGTGCTGGCCATCGACGCCGACATCAACCAGCACCTCGGCACCGCGCTCGGCCTCGACGAGGACACCGCGCCGCCACCGATGGGCGAGCACCTCGACGAGATCAAGGACTACCTGCGCGGAGACAACCCACGCATCCCCTCGGCGGCGGTGATGGTGAAGACGACACCGCCCGGCTCCGGATCGCGACTGCTGTCAGTGACCGATGACAACCCGCTGTGGGCGCAGTTCGGCCTCGACGTCGCCGGCGTGACGCTGCTGGCCACCGGCGCGTTCACCGAGGACGACCTCGGCGTGGCCTGCTTCCACTCCAAGCTCGGATCGGTCGAGCTGCTGCTCAACCACCTCCTCGACACCGCGGGCGAATACGTCGTGGTCGACATGACCGCGGGCGCCGACGCGTTCGCCTCCGGGCTGTTCACCCGCTTCGACCACACGTTCCTGGTCTGTGAGCCCACCCGTAAGGGGGTCTCGGTGCACCGCCAGTACCGTGGCTACGCCGCCGACTTCGACATCACCCTGTCCGTGCTCGGGAACAAAACAACCGATCCGGACGATGTCGCGTTCCTGCGCCGGGAGGTTGGCGATGACCTGCTGGCCTGCTTCACCCAGTCGGCGCCGGTCCGGGCGATGGAGCAGGGCCGGCCGTTCGGTATCGGTGACCTCGAACCGGCTGACCTGGCCGCGCTCGCGAAGGTCCACGCCGCGGTCGACACCACCGACCGGGACTGGGACCGCTTCATCACGCAGATGCACGACATCCACCTGCGCAATGCCACCGCCTGGGCCAACGACGCCATCGGGGTCGATCTGGCCGGCCAGATCGACCCCGATTTCCGGCTCGTCCCCGGGCTGATCCCGGTGGCCCGTCCGACTCTGGACACAGCCGCCGCCGGAACGGTCTGACCCTCGGGTACGGGCTGCTGACTCCCGGGCCGGTGCTGTCACCGGACCACGACGGCACCGGCCCCGGGGATGCATGAGCTGTCAGTGATCGTCCCAGTGGCCCTCATGCGCGGCGTGGCGGTGCCCCTTGTGCGCATGGTCGACATGGTCGCCGTGTGGCACCGCCACATGCCCACAACCGTCACCATGAGTGTGGGCGTGCCCATCGCACTCCCTGTGTTCGGCGGGCTCGCACTCGTCTGCCAGATCCGAGCCGCGGCGCCCCATCGCCACGCCGAGATCAGTCGCAGCCAGAGCGGAACCTCCGCTGGACGATGATTAAGAGCGCCCGGCAATA